>CAXUFI010000253.1:0-4141 GCA_964250245.1 uncultured bacterium | reverse complement strand
GTGCTGCTGCTGCTCACGGGCCCGGGCGTGCTCGTCATGCTCGGCGAGAACGACGGACCGAGCATGCTCTCCTACGCGGCGACGGGCGCGGCGTACGGCATCGGCTTTTTCATCCCGTTCGTGATCTTGACGTTCTGGATGGCCTACATCGTGCAGGAGATGACGGTTCGCATCGGCATCGCCTCGCGCCGCGGCCACGCCGAGCTGATCTTTCAGCGTTTCGGTAACGGCTGGGGCGGCATCGCGCTCGTCGATTTGCTCGTCGGCAACGTGCTGACGCTCGTTACGGAGTTTATCGCGATCCGCGCGGGCTGCGCGTACTTCGGCATCCCGTCGGCGGTCGCCGTCAGCTTCGCGGGGTTGCTCGTGATGTCGGCGCTCGCCGCGCGGCGCTACGTCACGTGGGAACGCGCGGTGATGGCGCTCGCCTGCGGGAATTTTCTCTTCATTCCGGCGGCGCTCTACGCGCACCCCAATATGGCCGCGATCGTCAACGCGATCGCCACGTGGGGCCCCTTTCCCGGCGGCCCCGGGACGACCGTCTTCATGCTGGTTCTCGCCAACGTCGGTGCGACGGTAACGCCGTGGATGCTCTTCTTTCAGCAGAGCGCCGTCGTGGACAAAGGGCTGACGAAGGCGGATCTCCTGCAAGGACGGATCGACACGGCCATCGGCGCGACGGTCGCGGCACTCGTCGCCATCGCGACGATCGTGGCTGCCGCGCCGCTCTTCACGCACCACGTCAACGCCTCGTCGTTCGCCGGCGGCGCCGATTTCGCGAGCGCGCTCCGGCCGTATCTGGGCTCGAGCGGAGCCGCGCTCGTCGCGCTCGGCATGATCGAAGCGGGGCTCGTCGCGGCGATGACGATCTCGACGAGTTCGGCGTACGCGGTCGGCGAATTCTTGCGGATCGAACACAGCCTCAATCTCGAGTTCTCGCAAGCCGGCCGCTTTTATTTTTCGGCGCTGGCGTCGATCGTCGTCGCCGCCGGGGTCGTGCTGATCCCGCACGCGCCGCTGCTCGCGATCACGCTGACCGTCAATGTCATCGCCACGCTGCTGATGGCGCCGGCGCTCGTGCTGCTGCTCGTGCTCGCTAACGACGCGGACGTCATGGGGACGCTCGTCAACACGCCGCGCCAAAATCTCTTCGCCGGCGTCGTGACGCTCGCCATCGCCGCGATCGGCGCCGTGTACGGCGTCTCGCTCGCGATCGCTCAATTCGGAGCGAACGGGGCGTGAGCGGCAACGGCGGCGATCGCGAGTATCTCCTGGCGCTCGAGCCGGAACTGCGGCGCTCGAGCATCGCCGAGGCCTATCCGCGCCGCCGCCTCTCCGGGCCGCTTGTCGCGTTCATGGGCGCGCTTCGGCTCTACGTGCTCTGCGCGATCGGGCTCGTCGTCGTCACGTTCGTCCGCGCGCTGCATCACTAGGCAGCGCAGGGGCCGGCTGCAACGCGAGGCCTTCGCGCCGGGTCACAGTAGCGTGAAACTCATGCGCCTGCTCCTTGCCGCCAAGCGCGATCTGCCGCGCGTCCTGCCGCTCTTCCGCGACGCGGCGGTTCCGAGCTGGGCCAAAGTACTCGTCGTGCTGGCCGCGCTCTTCATCGTTTCGCCGCTGAATATCCTCAGTGACATCCCGCTCCTCGGGCTCTTCGACGATGCCGCGCTGCTCGCGGTCGTTCTCCATCAATTCGTGCGCTTCGCCGAAGCGCGCCGGACGGCGTACGTGCCGGTGCGCGTCGTGACTCCCGTCCGCTAGCGAGTGCCTCGAGGCGCTCCAGCGGCGTCATACGAGTCGCCAGCCGAATTCGAGCAGCGGTTTGCCGGCGCGAGCGAGTTCGACGATCCGGCTCACGATTTCCGCGCTCAGGAGCGCCTCCGGCGGCAGCGAGCGCCGAACGACGAATGACCGCAGCCGGAAATACGGCGCGAGGGGACTCTGCTCGAGTTCCGTGTAGCCGCGCGGCATGCGCGTCAGCGCGTCCTCGGTCTGCGCAGGTCCCTCGATCGTCACGCCGTTGCGGTCGAGCGCGCGTAGCACGGCCGAGAAACTGCGCGGCTCGCGCGCCATCGTCTCGCGCCACCGCTGCAGCAGCGGACGTTCGAGCTGGTAAAAGGCGACCGCGACGAACGGGGCGCGCGGAGCGACGTGAACGTAGACGCCGCCCGGCGTGCCGCGGCCGGCATCGGGGGACAGATAGGCCGCCAAATAGGGGCGATACGGACGCTTATCGGGTGTAAAGCGGAGGTCGCGGTAGATGCGCATGACGGAGCGTTTATCGCCCGCGAGCGGGAGTCGCGCCGCTTGCAACTCGCGCGCGGCCGCCGTCACGAGCGTCAGCATCGGGTCGAGCAGTTCCCGCTGGAATCGCTCTTTGCGCGGCGCGAACCATTCGCGATCGTTGTGCCGCTCGAGCGAGGTGAGGAGGCGCAGCGCGCCGGGAGTGAAGCCTTCGAAGTACGGCTCGGAAGCCATCGTCCGTCGCTTCGTCGAACGCTTCGCGGGCCATGCCCGACGACGACCGGCGCCTCGTATATTCGACCGACGGCTCCCTGCCGCTTCCGCCGCGCGCCGCGAAGCCGGCGAAGGGCCCGGCGGCCGCGAGCGTTCCCGACGACGGCATCGTGCGCGTCGGCTGCGAGCGCCGGCGCGGCGGCAGCGTGACGATCGTGTACGGCCTCGGCGAACGCGAACTCCTCACCGTCGCGGGCGACCTCAAACGTCGCGGCGGAACGGGCGGCACGGCGAAAGACGGTCTCGTCCCCCTACAAGGTGCCCGGCGCGACGCGATCCTCGCGTATTTCGCCGAGCACGGCCGTCGTACGAAACGGATGGGCGGATGATCGCCGTACTCGCCGCGCTGCTCGCGCAGCCGGTGCCCGCGCCGAGCGACGCTCCGCCGCCGGTCGTCCGGCGCGAGCGGCTGCCGGTTACCTACCCGCCGGCGCCGCCGGATGCGGCCGTCATCAGCAATTCCGGCTCGACGAATACGGCCGGCTACACGATCGTCATCACGCCCGACGGGAGCACCATCGTGCGGCAATACGATTCGTTCGAACGCAAAGTCGTCGCGGCGCCGCAAACGCGCTGGCTCTTCCAGAAGCTGCAACAGGCCGGTCCGCTCGATTCGCTCGCTACCGTTCATTGCATGAAGAGCGCATCGTTCGGCAGCTCGACGACCGTCGCGTGGAACGATCGCAGTTCGGCGGACATCTCGTGCGGCGGCGACCCGTTAACTCGCGAACTCATGCGGACGATCGGCGTCATCGTACGCGAACTCGCGATCGACACCCGGCCGCAACTCCGCCGCCTCCACCCGCTATAAACGTTATTCGAGGACGAGCCGGTCACCGACGATGATGTCGCGGGCGCCGGCGGCGCTGCCGAGTTCGACGACGGTGCGCGCGTTACGGCACATCTCGGCGAGCCGGTTCGGCGCCACACCGCACGCGATCTTCAGCACGCGGTCTTCGCGATCGAGGAAGTAGAGGTCGAGCGTCGCGCGCATCCCGAGCGTGTGTACGGCGTTGCAGCCGTCGATCCACAGGCCTTCGTCGGCCGCGACGGACTTGCTCCGTAGCAAACCGACGAGCCGTTCCAACGCACTCGAGGCCCGGCCGATCCGCGGCGCGAGGACTTCGCCGCTACGCGCGTTTCGTAACGCGTGCGATCTCAAGGCAGGTGCGGTAACGCGAGCGCCAGCGCCGCCGACCCGGCGAGGTAGGGCACGAAGGCGATGGGTTCGTGACGGCGACGCAGCACGAGCGCGGTGCCCGCCGCGAGCAGACAGGCGCATGAAAAGGCGATGACCGACGTTTGCACGCCGAGCACGGCGCCCGCGAGCGTGACGAGTTTAACGTCGCCCCAACCTAAACCGCGCCCCCCCGAGAGATACGCGGCGAGCGCGAACGGGACCAGGACGAAGAGCGCGGAGATGACGGGCCGCGCGTCGCGCGCGATCGCGGCGGCCGCCAGCACCGCGGCCAAGGGCAGCAGCGTGAACCGGTCGGGCACGACGCCGCAGGCGATATCGCTGCAGCAGCACGCGACGAGCGAGCTCGTTAGGAGGCACGCGACGATCGACTGCTCGATGCTCGCGCCGCGCAGCGCGAGCGCCGCGCCGACGCCCGCTGCGGCG
>CAXUFI010000252.1:0-4153 GCA_964250245.1 uncultured bacterium | reverse complement strand
CTTCGCCGGCCGGCGTCGTGACCGTAATCCTCAAGCACGCGGGCGAAGCGGTCGACCCGGCGCAGGGCGCGATCGTCCTCGCACCGCGGCCGGCCGTCGTACCGGGCGTCGATCCGGCGACGCAGACGGCGACGGTGGTCGTCACCGGCGCTCCCGCGGGGGCGATGCCCGGCGACGCGGTCGAAGCGACGATCGACGTCGGCGAGCGGCGCGGCATCGTCATCCCGACGAACGCGATCGTCGAAGACCCGCAAACCGGCGCCGACCTCGTTTTCGTTCGCGAACGCCTGCGCGACGGAACGGTAAGATTCGTTTCGCGGAAGATCGTCGTCGCCGCCGGCGACGATCGCCGGACGCTCGTCGCCGGCGGTTTACGCGGCGGCGAGCGCGTCGCCGCGCAGGGCGCGTTCGATCTGCTCGCGCCGAGCGGCGGCGGTTAGCGCTCCGCGCGTCGCTGCGCGTGAACGTTCGTGCGCTCGACTCCGTACGAGCCGATCCAGGCGACGGGGCGTGCGAACGGCTCTTTTGGTGTCGCTCCGGCGTGCTTAATTTGAGGCTAATTCCGCTCTCGCATCGTCCCGAACACGTTTTACGATTGCACGGTCGTGTAGGTGTAACCGAACCGCTGTTGCATGACCGCGACCGTCGCCACCATGGACGGCACGACGAACGCGCCCGGAATCAGATGCGTTAAGATATCGGAAGCGACGTCGCTGCCCGACATCCCGGGCGGAGCGTGACCGGCGGCTACGAGCGCTCGCGCTTGTTCTTCAACGGCCGTATGGCAGGTGAGAAACACGACGCCGCGCGCTTGCAGCGCCGCGATACCGGTATCTTGGTACGTACCGTGTTCGTCATTGGGGTCGGTCGAGGCGCTCGCACCGTTCTTCGCCGGATAGAAAACGTTGGTCGAGATGCGATCGCCCGCTTTGTCCTTGACGTCTAAGAGATCGCCGATGCGATACTTCGTCCAGATCGCGTCGGAAAACGTATAGACGCTCGACGGCCCGTGATTGGCCACGGCCATCGCGATCGCGTCGGGTGCGTAACCGAATGAGAACTGCAGCCCGTTGAGCGAGTTCTTGATATTGTTGAACACGTTGGGCCGCAGCGCGAGATTCTCCCAGACTTGCCGGATCTCGGCCTTCTTACCGATCCGGGCGGCAAACGCCGTAACATCGAAAGCGGTTCGCGCCTCCACGAGGTCCGTACCGCCCGGCACGTCGCTTAGCCCAGCGGCTACGGCCCGGCCGCCGGTCGTGGCCAGCGCGGCACCGGCGGAGGCCTTCGCAAGAAAACGTATGCGATTCATGGCGGCTTCTTTGTTGCGGTCCGGGGCGACGCCTATTCACGCCGTCGCCGTTCGCGATCGAGCAGGCGCGCCGGAGCGCGGGCTGAAGTGCCCCGCGCGGTGGTAAGGCAACGGAGCGGGCGCGAAAGCGCGCTCGCCGGCGGAGCGAGTTCGAGCGTCCGGGCCGGCGCGGCGGTCGGCGGCGAGCCGTTCGTGCAGTCGCGAGGCCGCGGCGCTTACGCGTTCGATGCCGCGGGCAACGCCTACATCGACTACGTCATGGCGTACGGGCCGCTGCTCTTCGGTCACGCTCCCGCCGCTCTCACGGAGGGGCTCGAGCGGATCGCAGCGCGCGGTACGGTGTTCGGCTCGACGAGCGAAGAAGAAGTGCGCTTAGCCGAACGCATCGCCCACCACGTACCGTCGATGCGTCGTTTGCGGTTCGTGAACACGGGCACGGAGGCGATGATGAGCGCGGTGCGCGTCGCGCGCGCGTTTACGGGCCGCAATCTCATCGCGCGCTTCGCCGGCAATTACCACGGCCACTTCGACGACGCGCTGCACGCCGCCGGAGCGTCGGCCCGCACGGCGGCCGGAGCCGCGAGCGGTATCCCGCCGGGCGTGCGCGCGCAGAGCGTGGTCGCGCGCTACAACGATCTGGGCGATCTCGATGCGCGACTCGCGGGGCGCGAGGCCGAGCTCGCCGCGATCGTCGTCGAGCCGGTCGTCGCGAACATGGGGCTCGTGCTGCCGGAGCCCGGTTTTCTCGACGGTCTGTTCCTGCGGGCGCGCCGTGCGGGGGCGCTCGTCATCTTCGACGAGGTCATCACCTGGCTGCGGGCCGGGCTCGGCGGCGCGCAAGGACGGAGCGGCCATGTGCCCGATCTCACCGCCGTCGGTAAAATCATGGGTGGCGGCTTTCCGCTCGCCGCCTTCGGCGGCCGCGCGGCCGTCATGGCGGCGCGCGCGCCGGAGGGCGCCGCCGTCACCGGCGGCACGTTCTCCGGGAACCCGTTTTCGATCGCGCTCGGGCACCGCACGCTCGACCTCCTCGAACGCGACCGGGACTTCTATGCGCAGCTCGATGCGCGAACGCGGACCCTCGCCCGCGGGATGAACTCCGTCTTTGCCGCGCACGGTATCGATATTGCCGTCAGCCATTACGCGAGCATGGTCGACTTTGCTTTTCGCCGCGGCCGGCCCATCCGCAATGACGAAGAACGCGCACGCGCCGACCGGGCCGCCTTCGCGGCGTACTACCATGCGATGCGCGAGCGCCGCATTCTCCTCGCGCCGTCGCCGAACGAGTTGATGTTTCTGTCGAGCGAACACGGCGCGCACGAGATCGCGCTCACGCTCGAGGCGTTCGACACCGTTATCGGCGAATTACGAATGAAAGGAATCGTATGAGTCTCTCCGAGGACGAAATCGCGAGCGCGCTCGCGCGGCTACCCGATTGGAAACGTACGGGTGTCGAGATTTCGAAAACGTTCGATTGCAAAAATTTCGACGGCTCGCTGCGGTTCGTCAATGCCGTCGCCGCGGAAGCGAACGCGCAAGATCATCATCCGGATATCGCGTTATCCTGGAACGAAGTCGTGCTGACGCTCTCGTCCCACGACGTGGGCGCGTTGACGGAACGCGACTTCCGGCTCGCCGCCGCGATCGACCGTCTCGCGGCTTAACGCACCGGCGCCGGAAAGGCTGCGACGCTGCGCCGGCCGGCGCCGTCGACGCTGCGCACGCCGAAGAGCCAATCGTCTTTCGAGAGCGGCAGCGTGTACGTCGTGACGTTACCGACCTCGAGCGCATGCGTCCACGTCACCTCGTACGTACGGCGCCAGACGAGTTCGAAGGCGGTCGCGGCCGGCACGGGGTCCCAGGCGAGCGCCGTGTCGTAGCCGAGCGTTTTCGCGAGCAGCTTCGGCGCCGGCGGAGCGGGCGCGAGCGCCAGCGTCGCGAGCGCGGCGACGTTGAGCTGCGTCACGCGCGCGAGATAATCGAAGTCGACGTACTGCAGCAGATCGCCGTATCGCACGCCGTGCTCGACGCGCACGTTCTGGTGCTGATGGTCGAAGTTTTCATGCGCTTCGACGTACCGGACGGCCGGGTAGCCCGCGGCGGCGAACGATTGCTGATCGCCGCCACGTAAGAAGCGGTCGCTGCGATACACGAGCGCGACGTTCATATCCGGCACGTACGTTTCACCCGTTTCTTTCGCGAAGCGGGCGAGTTCGCGGGCGGGCGAGTCGTTCTCATCGCCGAGCACGTTCACGCGGGCGGCCTCCGCGTTCTGCGGCAAGGCTTCGCTGAAGAGCCGCACGTCGTACGGAGAGGATTCGCCGTCGTGGCCCTGCGAGGCGCCGATGATGTCGTTATTGATATCTGCGCCGACGCGAACGCCATGCGCCGCGAGCGTCTGCGCGAAGTGCGCCGACCCGAATAAGCCTTGTTCTTCACCGTCGAAACACGCGAAGACGATCGTGCCCGCAAAGTGTATCGGAGCCATGATGCGCGCCGCTTCGAGGACGGCGGCCGTCGCCGAACCGTTGTCGTCGGCGCCCGGAGCGTCGCGGGTCGCGTCGTTGCCGTCGGAATTCCGCGAATCGTAGTGACTCGACATCACGTAGGTCGCGCGGTCCGGGTCGTCGCCGCGCAACGTCGCGATGACGCTCGACACTTCCACCGCGCGCGGCGTTCGTGCCGTCTTGGGCTGCACGTAGGTGTCGTACGCGACCGACAGCCGGCCGCCGCGCGTGCGGCCGGCCGCGCGAAACGCGTCCGCGATCCAAGCGCGGGCGGCGTAGACGCCGCGGCGGCGGGAGCCGAGCCGCTCGGAGAAGAGGTTGTGGGTTCCGAAAC
>CAXUFI010000251.1:0-4155 GCA_964250245.1 uncultured bacterium | reverse complement strand
TTGTTGACCACAAAACGTGCGCCCGACAGCTTTGCCGCCGTCTCGAAATCCATCCCGTCCGGTATTCGGGCGACGGTGCGTTCGTGAACGGCGACGTATTGCGCGTACGTGCCGCCGTTCGAGAGTCCGAAGACGCGGTCGCCGACGGCGAACTCCCGTACCTTCGCGCCGAGCCGCTCGACGACGCCCGCGTACTCCAGGCCCAAGATATTCTCGGGACCCCCAGGCGGGACCGGATAGCCGCCCTTACGTTGCAGGATGTCGGCGCGATTGACGGCCGTGGCGCGCACGCGGATCAGCAGATCGGACGGCCCGGCGACGGGGAGCGGCAAGTCGCCCGGCACCAGCACCGAAACGTCGCCGTGTCCGTTCGTGACGATCGCCGCCATCGACGTACGTACCGGTTCGCTCATGCGAGTCCACGTTCGTCGCCGTCATGCGGCCGTACTGCGGCTCGTAAACTACCAGGCCGGCGAGCAAGATGAAGCAGCCGTGCAACGGAGCGCCTTCACGGCTTAAACGATGTCGATTCGTATGGCGCTTAACGTCTTAATCTCGTGCCGGCTCGCAAACGAGAGCGCGGCGCCGACCCCGACCGACCATCGTTCGTCGCTTTCGAACCTGCCGCGACCGAAGCTCATACGATGTAGTTCGTACCACTCGCACGGATCTTATCGAGCCGTTCGAAACTCTCGGCAAACCATCGAGAGATCACGACCTTTTAAGAGAGCGAGCCGGAGCAATCGCATCGTCAACGGTTCCGGTGATGCGCACGGGTGATATAGGAGACTGTAAAAATCGTCTAGACAACGTGCCGTCTGCTGTTCCATACTTTATGGAAGCGGGGTTTGCGAATACTTCGGTTGCGACTCTTGTATTTCAAGATGAGTCGCTATTTAAGCGTGTCATCTCCCCCGCTTTACGTAGCCGTACCATAACGTGCATCATCTGAATGGAGTTGATTTCGCTGTGAACGTCCAGCTTACCGGACGTCGGTTTGCACATGCCCGCATGTGCAAGACCACCGTCGTCGCGGCCACGATCCTATCACTTGTCGTCTCGAATCTGCCCAGCCCGAGTTACGCTAGGACATCTTCCTTTGGCGGAGCGGCCGATCCGCGCGCGAACGTCCTCACCGCGCGACCCTCGGCTGCCGAGCTCGCCTCAAACATCGCTGCCTGCGCACAATTGCGGCCGTCCGACATAGCGGCGTACGCACGGCAAGTGCGCGATGCACGGGCAGCGACGGTTCGGCAACGGCGCTTATCGTCTCCGGATGTCTCGAACCCCGCAGCGATGCGAGCGTTCGCACGGGCGACGATGCCCAAGGTGCGTCCGAGCGCCTCGACCTGGCACTCGATGACGGCGACCGAGTTCGCCACGTATCGTGCCGGAAATTTAGTGGCCCTTGCGGGAGCGACTGTGTCTCAAGCGCTGACTGCGTGCCGTGCGCAAGCCGTGGCTGCTCGAGCGAAGGTGCAGCCGCAGTGGCAAAACTGCCCGGGCGGTCCTCCCTGCGGCAATTTCTATTGGGTGAAAACGAATTACGATACGGCCGGCTATACCGGCAATCAAGACGTTAACGGCAGCACCGGCGCGATCGCTTCCGTGGGCGGCAAAGACTCGACCGGAACCCAAACGACGGGGGTCGCACACGGGGGTTTGGTAACGATCTCAACCTGGGAACCCTTTGCAAACGGCGGTAAGGGCGGCGTTGTCTCGCTGCCTGCCGGGCAGAAGACGACGACCGATGGCGCGACGGGGAAAAGCTTCGTAACGAATATTCCGTCTCCGACGGCGGTTCCGCAAAGCGGCTGGGTCGTTCTTCCGGGGCCCTTCTGGGCTTGGTTCGGAAGTAACGAAGGCGTGCTGGAGCTCAACAACAGCGGAAACGATTACGTAGTCGCCGCGCTGTCGGCGAGCGGTGGACTCCAACTCACGTGGCACCTCGTCAATCAAAGCGGGCAAGTCGTGCAGTGGACGAGTGCTATATCCTATGCGGAAGGCTCGGCCGCCGCGACCTCGGGCGCGCAACTTCTCCCCGATGGCGGTTTTACGCCCCAAGGCACGGCACTGCTGCAGGTCGGCTCGGCACTTATGACGCTCGGGACCGCACTTCTTGCCGGCGGCATCCTCGGTGGGAACGCTCCGGCGGCTGCGCTGGGCGCCCTAAGCTTCGTACTCGGAGGAATCGTTACGTGGGAAGCCACGAAATACACGTACGCCGTAGAAGAGCCGGCCGTGGATTGGATGTACGCCGACGATGATTTCGGAGGCGGTATCGGCTGCTCGATTGCGGGCGCTAGCGGTACGCGAGGAGTGAGGCCGCTTTGCCAAAGCGGTAGCGACGGAGATGGCGATTACTGGTAGCTCGCCGCTCGCGAAGCTCTGCAAACGTCGTGTCGATACGGTGCTTCGTTAGCAGCGACACGAACGTGTCGCACTCGAACGCCGCCCGCTCGCGGGGCGGCTTTTCTTGCGCACCTCGTGTACGACCGGCCGCGAAACAAACGGCTGCGCCTCGAGCGCGAAGTTCCGGCAAGCAGGCAGGACGGCTCGCACCACGCTCGCTATCCCTGCCGTTATGAGGCGGCAGTTTCGCGCACGTTCGTTACTGCCGCTACTGCTGCTGTGTACGGGGTTCGCGACGCGCGCGGCGTCGCTGCCGGCGGCGGGGCCCTTCGGCGCGAGCGCGATCGTCGAGCGCGACGGGGCGCCCGTCTTCACGCTGCACGGCCGGCCGTTCTTCGTGTACGGCGCGGCCTTCTTCTACGAGCGGTTGCCGCGCGAGAGCTGGCGCGGCGCGATGGTCGCGCTCAAATATCGCTTGCACGTCAACACGCTCGATCTGTACGTGCCGTGGAATTGGCATGAGATCTCGGCGGGGAAATTCGATTTCGACGGGCGGTCCAATCCGCGCCGCGATCTGCGCGAGGTCTTGCGGCTCGCGCGCGAGTTCGGTTTCGCGCTCATCGTTCGTCCCGGGCCCGTCATCCGCAACGAATGGCGCAACGGCGGCTATCCCGCATGGCTCTTAGCGCGGCCGGAATACGGGATGCCGCTGCGCGACCGGCTCGAAGGCCGTTATCCGCCGACGGCGACGCTGCAGAACGCGCACTCCGACGACGCGGCGAACGCCTGGCTGCACAATGCGACGCACCGCTATTACGCGGGCCGCTGGCTCGACGCGGTGCTGCGCGAGTTCGTGCCGGTCGCCGGCAGCGTCGTCGCGATCGCCCTCGACGACGATCAGGGTGCGTACATCGATAACCAGACGTGGCCCGCGCCGCACTTGCGCGCGTACCTGAACTGGTTGCGCGCGCGCGTCGCGCGGACGACGGGCGACCGCGTACCGGTATTCATCAACACGTACCAGATGAAGGTGACGGCCTCGTCGCCGGTGTGGGCGATGGGCAATTGGTATCAAAGCGACACGTACCGCATCGGCGAGCACGACCGCGCCCAACTCGAATTCTCGACCGGTCTGTTACAGACGCGTCCGCGGCAACCGCTCATGGCGAGCGAGTTTCAAGCGGGGTGGCTGCAGCAGCCGCAAGACGTCCTGCCGCAAGCGGCGGATCCCGCCAATACGCTGCTCGCGCTCACGACGCTGCTCGCCTTCGGGGTGCGCGGCGTCGTTAATTTTCCGGCCCAAGATACGCTCTATCCCGCCGGCTACGAAGTCCCGTTCGCGAACGCGTTTTACGCGTGGGACGCGGCGCTCGGTTACGGCGGCGCCACGACGCGGCCGCCGCTCACCGCGAACCTCCGCGCCGGGCCGACCGAACTCGTCGGGGCCGAGATCGCCACCTTCAATCCGTTGCTCGCGGCGGCGCGCGTCGACGCGGACGCGGCGATCGTCTGGCTGCCGAGCGCGTACGCCGCGAGCCGGCTGACGAACGCGGACTTCGCTACGCTCGCGGAACGGACGATGACGGCGCAACGCTTCTGCCGCCGCGTCCGGCTGACGTGCGAACTCGTCGATCTGCGGTACGAACCGGCGGCGCGTTTGCGCGCGATCCCGTTACTGATCGTGCCGCGGCCGCAGAGCGGCGAGCTCGCCGGGGCGCCGCTTCTTCCGCAGGCTCGCGCCGCGCTCGCGAGCTATGCGGCCCGTCCGGGCACGGCGCTTCTGGAAGGCGCGCAGCCTTCCGC
>CAXUFI010000250.1:0-4155 GCA_964250245.1 uncultured bacterium | reverse complement strand
GGCTGATCTTGGCGGGCCGGGGGGGCGCGGGCGGCCGCGTCGTCGGTGCCGGCGCCCGCGACGTCGGTGTTTCCCGATTCCGAGCGCACGAAGGCGCCGCCGACGAAAAGCTTATACGTCTTGCGAACGTCGAGGCGCAGCGGTTCGCGACTCTTCGGCACGCGGCAGGCTACGGCGGCCCCGCCGCCGAGGCCTGTGGCGCGCCCCGGCGGGTACGGGCGGCAGGCTCCGAGCGGGACGTCGAGTAAGCGGGTGTAGGTGGCGTCCGCACTTACCAACTACCTCCATCTCCCGGCCGGCGACAACGCGCCCGAAGAGATCAACGTCGTGGTCGAGATTCCGGAAGGGTCGCGAAACAAATACGAATACGACAAGAATCTCAACATCTTCCGGCTCGACCGGGCGCTCCATTCGCCCGTCTACTATCCCGGCGATTACGGCTTCATGCCGCAGACGCTCGCCGAAGACGGCGACCCGCTCGACGTTCTGATTCTCGTCGAACAGCCGACGTTTCCGGGGTGTCTCGTCGTCGCGCGGCCGATCGGCATCCTCAAGATGATCGACGACGGTTTGCCCGACGACAAGATTTTAGCCGTGCCGGTCGGCGAACCGGCGTATCAAGGCGTTCACACGCAATCGCAGATCTTTCCGTTTACGCTGCGGAAAATCTCGCACTTCTTCGAGACGTACAAGGCGCTCGAAGGCAAGAAGACGAGCACGCAGGGCTGGCACGATGCGGCCGCCGCCCGGCGCTCGGTCGTCGAATCGCTCGAGCGCTTTAAAGCCGAAAACCCGGCGCTTACGCCCGCGTAGCTTCCAGCCCGATCGCGCGGACCGCCTGCGGATCGAGGCCGCCGGCGCCTATAACTTCGCCCGCGATGATGCCGTGAAAGAGCTCCGCCGTATCGACGAGCCGCGGACCGGGCCGGTTGACGTACGCGTTGCCGTCGAGCGCGTACGCGCTCCCGTCGCGCACGGCGCGCAGCGCCGTCCAGGCCGGCTCGGCGCGCAGTTCGCGTGCGGCCTGCAGCGCGACCGGTAACGAATAACCGCACGGCGCGACGATGACGATATCGGGATCCGCAGCCGCGATCTGTTCCCAGGTCACGACGGTCGAGTTGACGCCCGCGTTCCCGAGGACGCTCTCGCCGCCGGCGAGTTCGATGAGCCCCGGCGTCCAGTGGCCGCCGCAGAACGGCGGGTCCGGCCACTCGAGCACGAGGACGCGCTTGCGCTCTCCGGTCAGCGCCGCGGCGCGCGCACGTAACGCGGCGACGCGCGTGCGCAAGCGTTCGAGCAGCTCCGTCGCCGCCGTACCGGTGCCGGTTAATTCGGCAACGGTGGCGATGTTCGCGAAGACGTCTTCCAGCGAGCCGGGTTCGAGCGAGATGAGGCGCGGGTCGCCGCGCAGGCGCTTCGTGGCCCGCGCGACGACGTCGTACGAGACGGCGCAAACGTCGCATAACTCCTGCGTGATGATGAGATCGGGTGCGAGCCGTTCGAGAGCGTCCGCGTCGAGGGAGTACAGGCTCGAGCCGGCGTGCAGACTCGCGCGTACGTGGCGATCGATCTCCGCCGAACTCGCGGCGGGCGGTAAGGCGCTGGCGGTCAGCCGGAGCTTCGCGCGCGCCTGCGGCGGATAATCGCACTCGTGCGTGACGCCGACGAGCCGGTCTCCCAGGCCGAGCGCGTAGACGATCTCCGTCGCGCTCGGTAAGAGGCTCACGATGCGCTGGGCCGGCGTCCGGGAGGCGTTCATAGACCGTCCGCTTCTCCGCGCCGCCGTCGGTTTGCTTTCGCGAAAGCCCCGCCCGGCGCGAGAATCGCCGAGTGATTCGCGCGGTCTGCGGCGTAGAGGGCCGCGTGGAGAAGATTAAGGTCGTCCGGCCGGTCGTCGAAATCGACGGCGATGAGATGACGCGCGTCATCTGGCACATGATACGGGAACGGCTCATTTTGCCGTATCTCGACATCGATCTCAAATACTACGATTTAGGCATCGAGCATCGCGACCGCACGGACGACCGGGTGACGCTCGAAGCGGCGCGAGCGATCGCGACGTACGGCGTCGGCGTGAAATGCGCGACCATCACCGCGGACGAGGCCCGGGTCGCCGAGTTCGGGCTCAAGACGATGTGGCGCTCGCCGAACGGCACGATCCGTAACGAGCTCGACGGGACCGTCTTTCGCGAGCCGATCATTTGCCGCAACGTGCCGCGGCTCGTGCCCGGCTGGACCGATCCGATCGTCATCGGACGTCACGCTTTCGGCGATCAGTACCGGGCGACGGAGATGACGATACCGGGCCCGGGCGTCCTGCGGCTCGTGTACGCGCCGCACGACGGCGGCGACGTCGTGGAGCGGGAGGTCTGCGTTTTCGAACGGCCCGGCGTGGCGCTCGCGATGTACAATCTCGATGCATCGATCGCGGGGTTCGCGCGGGCCTGTTTTAACTACGGTCTGCAGCGCCGCTGGCCCGTCTATCTCTCCACGAAAAACACGATTCTCAAAACGTACGACGGCCGCTTCATGCAGATCTTTCGGACCATCTTCGATGAGGAATTCAAGGCGCGCTTCGACGAGCTCGGCCTAACCTACGAGCACCGCCTCATCGACGATATGGTCGCGAGCGCGCTGAAGTGGTCGGGCAAATACATTTGGGCGTGTAAGAATTACGACGGCGACGTGCAATCCGATACCGTCGCGCAAGGATACGGCTCGCTCGGCCTGATGACGTCCGTGCTGATGAGTCCCGACGGCGAGACGATGGAAGCCGAAGCCGCTCACGGCACGGTGACGCGGCATTACCGGCTCCATCAAGCGGGCAAACCGACCTCGACGAACCCCATCGCCTCGATCTTCGCCTGGACGCGCGGCCTCGCCCACCGGGGGAAACTCGACGGCACGCCGAGCCTCGTGCGCTTCGCCGAGACGCTCGAGCGCGTCTGCATCGATACCGTCGAGCACGGCAAGATGACGAAGGATCTCGCCGCCCTCATCGGTCCCGACGAACCGTGGTTGACGACGGAGCAGTTCCTCATCGCACTCGACGAAGAGCTGCAACACCGCATGTCCTGGACGTTTGCCTCGACGGTCGGTTAGCGCGCGTCTGTTTCGCTTGCGCGGGCTTACGGTAATGGCGCACCATGAGTGACGACGTTAAACCCGGCGACGCGGTCGAGTGGACTTCCTCCGGCGGTCGCTCCGTCGGAAAGGTGAAGAAAAAGCTGACGGCCCCGATGGAGATTAAAGGGCATCACGTCGCCGCGACCCCGGAGAACCCGGAGTTCCTGGTCGAGAGCGAAAAGAGCGGCGCGCAAGCCGCGCATAAGCCGGGCTCTTTGAAGAAGACCTCTGCCGACGCCGCGCCGGCGAAAAAGGCCTCCGCGAAGAAGGCTCCGGCGAAGAGCGCGCCCGCGAAAAAGGCTGGGGCGAAAAAAGCGCCGGCCAAGAAAATGCCTGCGAAAAAGACCGCCGCGAAAAAGGCTGCTCGTTAACGATTTTAACGAGGTTAGTTTAAGCGGCGCGGGGTCGAGCGCGCAATAAACCGCCGCTATTAGTCGACGGTGCGGAACGTCGCGAACACGTAGGGATATTCGGGCCGGTACCAGTTCCGGAAACTGCGCCGGATATGGTTGCGGTTCGTTACCGGCGAGGCGCCTTTGACGACGTAATGCGCGCCGTCGAAAAAGTCCGCACTGTATTGCGGATAGGAAGCCATCGCCCGAAAACCGGGCAGCGGCGCGAACGGCGTCGCCGTCCATTCCCAGCCGTTGCCGATTAGGTCCGCCACGCCCCAGGCGCTCGTACCCGACGGCCGGATGCCCACGGGCTCCGGATCGAAACGGCGAAAATCGAAGTTGCCGCGTTCGCTCGTCGGTACCTCGCTGCCCCACGGGAAGGCGCGTTCCTCGCCCTCGGGCGTACCGAAGGCGGCGCGGTGATATTCCGCTTCCGTCGGTAAGCGCGAACCGCGCCAAGCCGCGTAGGCCGCGGCCTGTGCCTGCGTGACGTAGACCGGCCAGCTCAGCGGCAGCGGCAGTTCTTCGAACATGGCGCGTAAGCCGAAGCCGTCTTCGTTGGCGAGCCAAAACGGCGGTACCGGACCGCCGGCGTGCACGAACGCGAGCCACTCGCCGTTGGTGACGTTATTGA
>CAXUFI010000249.1:0-4197 GCA_964250245.1 uncultured bacterium | reverse complement strand
CCGGCGCCGAGCGCCGTCCCGAACGAGCGGTCGCGGCGGGCTTTGACCTCGACGAAGACGAGCGTGCCGCCGTCGAGCGCGACGATGTCGATCTCGCCCGCCGGCCCGCGAACGTTGCGCGCGAGCACCCGCAAGCCGAGCCCATGGAGATAGCGCGTCGCCGTCTCTTCGGCGCTGCGTCCGAGTTCGTGGCCGCGGCTCACGCCTGAAGCTCGAGCGACAACGCGTCGCGGACCCGCCAGAAGCCGCGCCGGTGATGCTCGCAGGGCCCGTGCTTCCCCAGGGCCGCGATGTGCCGCGCGGTCGCGTAGCCCTTATGCTCGGCGAAGCCGTATTGCGGATGCAGGCGGTCGAGTTCGACGAGCAGCTCGTCGCGGTGCACCTTCGCGATGATCGAGGCGGCGGCGACCGTCGCACATTTGGCGTCGCCCTTGATGACCGGTAGCTGTTCGCCCGCGAACGATTTGATGCGCACGGCGTCGGTAAGCAGGTAGTCGGGCGGGATGACGAGCGCCGCGAGCGCGCGCTCCATCGCGAGCACCGTCGCCCAATAGATGTTGAGCCGCTCGATCTCCGCGACGGACGCGGCGCCGAGCGCCCAGGCGACGGCGCGCGCGCGGATATCGACCGCGAGCTCGATGCGGCGCTCGGGCACGACGCGCTTCGAATCGTCGAGGCCGCGGAGCATGAGCGGCCCGTCGGCGACGACGCAGGCGGCGACGACCGGCCGCGCGAGCGGTCCCCGGCCGACTTCGTCGATCCCGCCTACGAACGTATAGCCGCGCGCGCGGGCGTCGCGCTCGTAGCGGTGCAAGCGCACGAGCCGGCGCCGTTCGCGTTCGCGCGCGAGCCGGCGTTTGCGAGCGGCGTCCGTCACGGCGCCGGGGCTCGTTCGAGCGTCATGCGTCCGAATTTTCCCTCGTTCCAATCTTTAAGATACGACCAAGCCGCGTTGTGCGTGTCGACGATGGTACCGCGCCGCACGAAGCCGCGCGATTGCGCGTACGTTTCCAAATCCGGCACGGCGCTCGCCGGATCGTCGCGAGCGGCCCAGCCGTGAAAGCGCCGCACGACGTCCTCGGCATCGAACCGCGCCCGCGGGACCGCGCCGACGAGCGCGAGCTTCCACAGTTGCTCGGGCGTCTCGATCTTCGGTGCGAGAATCCCCGCGGTATCCATGATCTCGAGCGCCCCGATGCGGAACCATTGTCGCGCGCGCGTGACCCCCGCGCGATCCTCGGCCCGCGCGACGTTACGCCCCGCGAGCGCGTTGATCGCCGTCGACTTGCCGGCGTTGGGGATGCCGAGCACGATCGCTCGCGCCGTGCGCCGGCCGGCGGCGAGCGTTTCGAGCGCTTGGCGCAAGCGCGCGACCCCCGCCCGGTCTTTCGCATCGACCGCCAGCGCCTCGCGTCCGCGCAGACGGAAGTATGCCAGCCAGCCGGCGGTCCGGCCGGGCGCGGCCAATTGCGCGCGCGTCAGGACGAGGACGCGCGCCCGCTTCCCCGCGAGCAGCGCGAGGCCCGGATTGGTACCGGCGAGCGGCGCCCGCGCGTCGGCTACTTCGATAACGATATCGATCGCGCGCATGTCCTCGGCGAGCCGCCGCATCGCGCGCGCCATGTGGCCGGGATACCACTGGATCGTGGCCTCTTCGGCGAGTGCCCGCGTCAATGCAGCTTCCCGGCCCGTGAGAGCGGCCAGACGCCGAAAATCGCTCGTCCGACGAGCGCCTCCGCCGGCACGAAACCCCACGACCGGGAATCTTCGCTCCTGCTCCGGTTGTCGCCCAGAACGTAGTAGCGAGCAGCGGGAACCACGACGGGCGGGAAGCTCCGAGCATCGCGATAGCGCACGTACGGTTCGTCGAGCGGCGTGCCGTTCACGACGACCACCCCGCGGTCGATCGCGACGCGATCGCCCGGGACGCCCACGATGCGCTTGATGTAAACGGTGGGGCCGCGACGCTCGTGGCGGAAAGCGACGATCTCGCCGCGGTGCGGGCCGCCGAAGCGGAAAGCGAATGCGTTGATGAGCACGTATTCGTCGGAAGCGATGCGCGGCTCCATCGACTCGCCGCTGACTTGCCCCGGCCGCAATCCGAGCACCGCGAAAGCGATGCCGACGAGCAATGCGAATTGCCACGCGAGATTCGCCGCCGATTTGAAGCGTACGGACGAGGGCACATCGCGAACGGTTCGCGGTCGAGCGAAGGCGAGCCTACGGGTCCACGCGCTTACGGATTAATGCAGTATGCCGATGCGCCCGGGCGGCCAGAACAGCAGAAAGGCGTGACCGGTAAACCCGGCTTTGTGGCCCGCTTCGAGTCCCGTCGCGAACGTGCCCGACAATTGCGAGAAACCCCAGATGTGCGAGTCCTCGGAGTTATTGCGGTTGTCGCCCATCATGAAATAGCAGCCGGGCGGAATCGTATCGGGCGACGTCCACTTATCGTGCGGCGGAACGTTGGCTTCACCCGGATCGAGCGGCACGCCGTCGACGTAGATGTTGTAGTTCTTTACTTCGAGTTCGTACGCGGGCTTCTGGGCGATGTACGGCTCGGCGAGCGCGACGCCGTCGCGATAGACGGTGCCGTTGTGAATGCGCAGTTTCTCGCCCGGACTCGCCATCAGGCGTTTGATGAAATCGTTCGTCGTCGGGATCGGCGGCGGGAAGACGACGATGTCGCCGTCGTGCGGTTTGCTGAGGTGGTATTCGAATTCGTTAACGAGCAAAACATCGTGTATCTGCAACGTCGGCTCCATCGAACCCGACGGAATAAAAAACGTCCGTACCACGAACGTTATCAAGAACAGCGCGACGAGCCCCGCGACGATGAAGGCGTCGAGGTACTCCTTGACGACGACCGCGAGCGACGGCGGCGACGCGACCGCGGCGCCCTCGGCTCCGGTCGTTATCGTTTGACCCGACGGCACGGCTACCGGCCGCAGCGACATCACGAGACGGATCACCGCGAGAATGCAAATAAGGCCGAAGAGTTCGAGGGGGGTCACCCTAGGCGCGTACGGCTTTCTTTTCTTTGATGCGCGCCGCTTTTCCGATTTTATCGGAGAGATAGTAGAGGCGGCTGCGGCGCACGATGCCGCGCTTGCTCACTTCGATCTTCTCGACCCGCGGGCTGTGCAGCAGAAACGACTTTTCGACGCCGACGCCGTGCGAGATGCGGCGCACGGTGATCGTCTCGCCGATCTGACCGCCGCGGCGGACCGTCACGACCCCCTCGAACATCTGCGTGCGTTCTTTGCCGCCTTCGATGACCTTGGAATAGACCTTGACGGTATCGCCCGGCCGAAATTCCGGCACACCGGCCTTGAGCTGTTCTCGTTCGAGCAGATCGATGACGTTCATGGTTTCCCCAGCACCTACATACTCCGGCAGCGCCCGCATAACGAAGAGCCGGCCCGAGACAACTCGCCGATCATATCACGCCCGGCTCTCCACTGTCACTCCCCGGACAGATCGCCGCGCCGCAGCCGCGTGCGCTCGCGCGACTGCTCGCGACGCCAAGCGGCGATCGCGGCGTGATCGCCCGAGAGCAGCACGGCCGGGACCTCGAGCCCGCGAAAGCGCTCCGGCCGCGTGTACGCGGGCGCGTCCAGGACGCCGCCCGTAAACGATTCGCTCACGAGCGATTCCGGGTTGAGGGCGCCGGGCACGAGCCGGACCGTCGCATCGAGGAACGCGAGCGCCGGGATCTCGCCGCCGGTCAGCACGAAATCGCCGAGGGAGAGCTCGCGAGCGCCGTACAGGGTGACGAGCCGTTCGTCGATCCCTTCGTAACGGCCGCAGACGAGCACGAGGCGCTCCAGCCGCGCGAAGGCCGCGGCCTCGGCTTGCCGGAACGTCGCGCCGGCGGCGGAGGTGACGACGATCGCCCGCCGTTCGCCGGCGGGAGCACCGGCCAGGATGGCGTCGAGCGTCTTCGCCAGGGGTTCGAGCCGCAGCACCATCCCGGGACCGCCGCCGAAGGGCCGGTCGTCGGCCCGCTCGCGCCCCGCAAGCGCGTCGAGCAGCGGGTGTAACGCGACGCGTACGAGGCCGCGCTCCTGGGCGCGACCGACGATCGACAGGCCGATCGCGGGCGCGAAGATCTCCGGGAAGAGCGTGACGACGTCGACGTGTAACACGGTCGCTGCGATGTTCGACGTCCGCTCGGTCTTTGCCGCGTTACGCGGC
>CAXUFI010000248.1:0-4203 GCA_964250245.1 uncultured bacterium | reverse complement strand
GGCGCGACGATCGCAACGGTGACGGCGCGCGCCCGAGCGTTGCTCGGCGCCGAGCGGACCGCGCTGAACTTTCTCTCGCATCTGAGCGGCATCGCGACCGCCACATCCCGCTACGTCGCGGCGACCGGCGGCGCGTGCGCGATCTGCGAGACGCGCAAAACGCTGCCCGGGCTGCGCGCGTTGCAAAAGTACGCCGTTCGCGCGGGCGGCGGCGCGAACCACCGGTTACGGCTCGACGACGCGATCCTCATCAAGGACAATCACATCGCGCTCGCCGGCGGGATCGCGGCGGCGTTGCGGGGCGCCCGCGAGCGCGCGGGCCATCTCGTAAAGATCGAAATCGAGGTCGACGACCTCGCGCAACTCGCCGCCGTGCTCGCGGCACCGGACCGCGCCGACGCCGTGCTGCTCGATAATTTTTCGGTGACGGACGCGGCGGAAGCGGTCCGTCGCGTCGCCGGCCGCTTCACGCTCGAACTCTCCGGCGGCATCACGCTCGAGACGGTGGCCGCGTTCGCCGCGACGGGCGTCGACGTTATATCGGTCGGCGCGCTGACGCACAGCGTTACCGCGCTCGATATCGCACTCGACATTACGCGCTGAGCGGCGCCTCAAGCGCGGGCGGCCTTTCCTGCACGCTGGTCGATCGCGAGCGTCACCATTACGCCGAAGAGCGTGCCGCTCGCGAACGGCGGTGCCCGACGGTGCCGACGGCACGCTTCTCACTTGCAGTCATAGAGCGACGGGCACCATTGCGCGCGCACCGGCGAACGAGGAACCTATCGACGCCCATTTGGTTCGCGACCTCGCGATTTGGCTCATCAGTCTGATTGCGATCGCCGGCGTTCTCGCAAGACCGTTTGGCCGGCCGGAATGGATTTGGGCGCTCGGCGGCGGCATCGCCGTCGTCAGCGCCGGTCTCATTCCTATACGCGCAGCGGCCGAAGCCGTCGCCGGCGGGATCGACGTCTATCTCTTTCTCGCAGGCATGATGCTGCTCGCCGAGGCCGCGCGGCGCGAAGGCGTCTTCGACTGGATCGCGGCCCTCGCGGTCAGCGCAAGCCGCGGTTCTCGCCGGCGCTTGTTTACGATTATTTACGGCGCCGGCGTCGTAGTAACGACGGTACTCTCGAACGACGCGACGGCCGTCGTCCTCACACCCGCGGTTGCGGCGGCGGTGAAGGCGGCGAAGGTGAAGCCACTCCCGCATCTCTTCGCATGCGCGCTTATCGCGAACGCCGCAAGCTTCATCTTGCCGATCTCGAACCCGGCGAACCTCGTCGTGTTCTCCGGCGGCATCCCGCCGCTCGGCAAGTGGCTCGCGTCGTTTGCGTTGCCCTCGCTTGCCGCCGTCATCGTGACTTACGTCGTGCTGATCGTACTGTATCGCGGCGAACTCGCAGGCGACGTAGTGGCGGCCGAAGTGCCCGCGCTGCGCCTCGGAGGCCGCGTGACGCTCGGCGGGATCGGCGCAACGGCGGTCGCGCTCGTCACGGCATCCGGCTTCGGCCTCAATCTCGGCACCGTCACGGCGCTCGCGGGGGTCCTCGTCTTCGCGATCG
Source organism: uncultured bacterium (assembly GCA_964250245.1). GTDB lineage: Bacteria > Vulcanimicrobiota > Vulcanimicrobiia > Vulcanimicrobiales > Vulcanimicrobiaceae > CAXTIY01. The sequence continues at coordinate 2,641 of CAXUFI010000248.1, read as the reverse complement.
TCGTCGCGTTGGACCGAACATCCGCAAAACCGATCGCGACTTCGGTCTCGTGGAGCGTTCTCGTGCTCGTCGCGGGGCTCTTCGTCCTCGTCTCCGCGATGGAAGAAACGGGCGTACACAAAGTTCTCGAACCCGCGGCAACCGTTGCGCAAGGATGGCCGAAACCGCTTGCGCTCGCCGCGGCCGCCTTCGCAACCGGAATCGGCTCGAATCTCATCAATAATCTTCCCGCCGGGCTCATGGCGGGATCTACCGTGGTTGCGACGCACGCCGATACCGCGTTTCGCAGCGCCGTTGCGATCGGCATCGATCTCGGTCCGAACCTGTCGGTGACGGGCTCGCTCGCGACGATCCTGTGGTTGATCGCATTACGCCGTGAGGACGTCGAAGTCGACGCCTGGCGCTTCTTACGCGTCGGCGCCGTCGCTATGCCGCTCGCGCTGTTCGCTTCGGTCGAAAGCCTGCTCTTCGTTTCGCGCTAGCCGAAGCAGTTGTGCTTTGCAGAGCGTTGATTCACAAGTGCGATTATGAGCCCTATCGTCCGTTCCATATAATCGGCGAGGGTAAATCGTTTGCGGGCGCGATCGCATCCCGTAAAGAAGTGTACGTGACAGGTAGGCGGGAGCGAGCTCGTGACCACGCGGAGATCCGATGCAGTTGGTTTCCGCTAAGGGTCTCGCTCACCAAGCAGTCTCGCCGTCCGAATGTACGAACCGGCCGGAAATGGCCTCGTTTCCGAGCAACGCGAATGCGACGGGAGTCTTCGCGCCTTGTTCGGGAGTCAAAAAACCGTTTTGCCCGGTGAGGTCCGTCTTCACGTATCCCGGACTCACCGAGTTTACGGCATGGGGAGTGCCGCGAAATTCTTCACTGAGTTGAACGGTCAACATATTGAGCGCGGCCTTCGAGGCGTTATAGCCGATGAGTTGCGCGGCGTAATAGGGCGATGACGGATCGCCGTTGCCGGCTAGCGATCCTAACGAACTGGACAGGTTGACGATCCGAGCCGCCGTCGATCTGCGCAGCAGCGGCAGCATCGCCTGCGTCACCGCTAAGGTGCCGAAAAAATTCGTTTCGAACACGCGACGGACGGCTTGCAGCGAGGCGAGGCTCGGAACGCCGTCGCCCGTATCCACGATGCCGGCGTTATTGACGAGTATATCCAACCGGCCGTACCGGTCCGACAACGTGGCGGCCGCGGCGGCGATGCTCGCCGAGTCGAGGAGATCGAGCCCAACGTAGGCCGCGCCGAACCCCTGCGAACTCAGGTCCGCGGTCGCGGCCTCGCCGCGTCCGGCGTCTCTGGCGCCGACGATGACGAAGACGCCGGCTCGCCCGAGTTGACGTGCGATCTCCAGTCCAAGGCCCTTATTCGCGCCGGTGACGAGCGCGATGCGGTCGTTGCTTATCAAGCGTGGTCCGTGGTAGCTTTGCGTTTCACAACCTTATTTTACCAGGCATGGCGCGGCAGGGATATTCGCATATGGTTTCCGCTTCTCAAATACGGCTAAGCGCCCGTAAAACGCCGCGTCAAGCGCGGGCTAAGGTTACGCTGGAAGCGATTCTGGAAGCCACGATTCAGGTTTTGGTATCGACGGGCCCCACTCGCATGACCACGACGCAGGTCGCGGAACGAGCCGGTGTCTCCGTCGGCACGATGTATCAGTATTTTTCGAATAAGCAGGCGCTGCTGTACGCGGCGACCGAGCAGTATTTGAGTGACGTGGCGGCCGGCTTGGAACGGACCTGCCGGGAGCAGCACGGCGCGACGACGGGCCAGATGGCCGAGGCCCTCGTGGAGGCGTATTGGCACGCGACCTCTTCGCGCTGCAACGTCACCCGCGCCCTGTATTCGGTTGCCGCCGAAGTCGATACCGCAACCTTATTCGAGCAATTTTTTCAGCGCACCGAAATCGCAACTGGCGCGATGTTGGCTACCGCCGCCGACGCTACATTCGCCGATCTTGCGATCGTCAACCTCACGCTGCTTACGTCGCTTTTCAATACCGTTCGCAGCCTGTACGATCGCAATCTGCCGAAGCCTTGGGCGTGCGGCTTCAAAGAGCAGCTAATCTTTATCTGCCGCTCGTACTTGGAGGCTGCGCGAATGCCATCACCGGCAAGCCGCTACACGTAGTCTCGCGCGCACCAGCCTCTGCTTAAAATATAGCGGCCTTGCCATCTCCGTCGACGACGTCGCGACGACGGTGCACGCGCGCGTTTAGCGCTATCGTTGCGACGTAGCGCCTTGCATCGCGTACCCACCGATGCTACTCCCTTCGTCGCTTAATAAGCGGCACTGGTTCGTAAGGCTCATTGCGCAATCTCGATTCTTTTGCGTAACATCAGCGAATAAACGCATCGGCGCGCATGGCGACGGGTTAATTCCTGTTTTCCCGTCAACATGGTTCGTCCTGGGGAGAATCGATGATCGGGTTCCGGAGCAATTGCCGGAGGGCGCTTTCCCTCGCGGCGGTTTTGCTGTGCGCCGGCCACGGCCTCGACGCCGCCGGCGGTACGTTGCCGGGCCCGACTTCTTTTGCCGCGAGCCGAAGCAGCGCGGCGCATCCCGTGCCGCTACCGACGGGCCGTTGGCAGCCGACGCCGGCGCGGGTTACGCCCGTACGCACGACGGCGCGAA
>CAXUFI010000247.1:0-4219 GCA_964250245.1 uncultured bacterium | reverse complement strand
AACCCGCGCCGCGCGCCGTAGCGCGTGCCGCGCTCCGGCCGGCTCTGGTCCTGCAGCGCTATACGCAGCGCCTGGCCGCGATCAAGCGACCCCGGGCGCTCGCCTTTCAATACACCGTCGAGCAGCTGGGTTTGCACGAACTCGAGCAGGCCCACCGCGTTTATCGTAGCGGCGTCAGCGAGCGCGACGAAACGTTGGTCGTCGACGGCTACGTGCTCCAACATCCGTCGATCCGGATCTTCCGTAATCGCACGGATCGTTACGACGTCGGAGAGGTCGCACCGCGGCCCGGCTCTTATTCGTTCGCGTACGCGCGGTTGCTCGCGCGCCCCGGCGGAAACACGTACGTCTTCCGGACGGCGCGCGCGGCGAGCGCCGCCTTCGCCGTCAGCGAGGTCGAAATCGACGGCGGCACGTTCCTTCCGAGCGTGATTCGCTTCAAAGTCGGCGGCAACGGCGCGCGCGGCAGCGGCGAATTAAATTACGGCCGCGCCGAATCGTTCTGGCTCGTGCGCCAAGCGACGATCAACGCCAAATTAACGAGCGGCGCGAGCGCGCGCGAACGCATCACGTGGTCGAATTACCAGTTCCCGACGAAGCTGCCGCCCTCGACGTTCGAGCCGCCGCGGCCGATCCCGACGCCGCTCGTCGCGCCGCCGACCGAAGCGCCGCAAACGGCGCCCTTAAGTCCGAATTAAACGTGAAGTAAGCCCGCTTACGAACGTCGCCCAGCGCCCCATGCTAGGCTGAGGCAACGCCAATGTTTCGCTAGCGGGGGAATTCCTATGAATCGCATCGGCCGCGCCGTCGTCATGACATCCTTGCTGTTGGCCGGCGCGCCGGCGGTCACTTCGGCCGGGACGGGCCCGTCGCTCGCTCCGGTCGTAGCCGCGCCCGAGGGCTGGCTCAACGGCCCGGCTCGGGCGGCGGATCTGGCCGGCAAGGTCGTCGTCGTCGACGTGTTCACGTTCGCGTGCGGCAATTGCCAAAACGTCGTACCGAACTTGCGCAAGCTCGACGGCGAGCGTCGCGACGGCGTCGTCGTGTTGGGCGTCCATAGCCCGGAGACGGCATACGAGCACGTCCGCTCGCACGTGGTCGAAAATCTCCGTAGCCAAGGCATCTCCTGGCCGGTCGCGCTCGACAACTCGTTCTCGATCTGGAAGGCGTACGGCGTGGATGCCTGGCCGACGCAGCTCGTCTTCGATCGTCACGGCGTGCTGCGTAAGACGATCGTCGGGGATTCGCAAGATGCGGCCCTCGACGCGACGATTACGGCATTGGTCGCGGAAAAGTAAGGTTCTCGCTAGCGGGCGCCGCGGGAGAAGGCGAGCGACGCGCTTCGTCCGGCGGCGGTCACCGTGACCCAGCGCGGCTCGCGCGCAGCCGGGTCGTTCCGGATGTACTGCAACTCGATCGCGCGGCGCCCCGAAGGCGGCAGCGTGACTGAGACGCGACCCGGAGAGCAAATGCGGTTCGTGCAAAACGAGGCGATGTATCCCTTCGGCACCCCGACGGCGCGCAGGGTGAGCGTCGCGCCGGCCGAGCCGCCGACGTGCACCTCGAAGCTCGCCGTATCGGGTACGGCCGTCGGAAGCGACGGACCCGCGTACGGCGTGAGGCTTAAGATCAGCAAGGCCAACATCGCAGCGATCATAAGGCCGAAAGACGCTTTGCGCAGTATGCTGCCCCACACCCGGCTCGAGCCTCCGCCGGCCGTCCGATCGTCTCGTCGTTTGCGATAAATGGCGGTAGCGCAAGAGCGAGATGCCGCCCGCTAGCCGGCGACGAAGCCGTTACGCCGAGATGACGCCCCGCTCGATGAGATCGAAAACCGCAGCGGGACCCGCCCTGACGCGGATTTCGCTGCTACGCGAGCGGGTACCGCATGCGAGATCCTATCCGTTCGATATTCCGGTGATCGCGACGCTGAAGACCCTCGAGGTGCGCGAACGCGTCTTGTTTCTGGTAGGCGAGAACGGTAGCGGCAAGTCCACGTTTCTCGAGGCGCTCGCGACCGCGTCCGGTTTCGCGCCCGAAGGCGGCACGCGCAACGTGCATCCGCCGGCGCGCATCTCGGCGCGCGACGAAGAGGATGCCGAGGCGCCCGTTGATGAAGCGGCTTGGTCACAAGAGCCGAGGCGGCAAAAACGACTACGACTCCCTGAAAGCCCGGCTGAGACAGCTGGCTCAAACAACGGTCGCGTTCGCATCCGGAAGCCTTGAAGGCGTCGCCGGCGCTTTCTTCGCGGGCTTCGCGATCGACAACGACACCGGCGAAGGGATCTGCATAACAAACCCTTTGCTGCGTCCGCTTTTCGAGGACATTACGCATCTCGACATCGAGCAGCGGCGGGCGCTCGGTCAAGATCAACTAGCTAAAGCCCTTCATGCACTGCTTGCATCGCATGCGGAATGGCTGCCAATGCGAGTCGACACGTTTATGCAGCGCCTCGGTGCCTACTACGAGCGGCTCCGCGATTTCAAGCGAGACTTAAAGGCGACACTCGAGAATTTCGTCGATCGAGGATGGATCCGAGGGTTTCAGTTCCAGCCAGGCGGTCGCGGTGTTGAGTTGATCGCGATCTCGAAAATTCCAAGCCTTAGTCAGCAACGCGCAATCGAGGCAAAGCGAGCTTCGGGATGACACTCGCGTTTGTAACACTGTTGTGCGCCTTCGGGATGACACGCGCGGGCTGTTTCGTGAAAATGCATACGGTATAAGGCTTCTAGCTCGAAAAATCGATCGGCAAATCATTTAACGTAAATCCTAGTATTAAATCCACGTCGCATGCGCGCGCGAAGACGACCGAGGTAGCCCGAGGCTAACGCCTCGGCCAGTTGAAATCACGCTCCGGCCCGATCGGCTCGTGCCTTATCTGGGTTCTCGCCGTTCACCGTCCCGTGACGGTAGCGCGCGGGGCAAGGCTTCCCTCACTACGCTCGGCGCCGGCACACCGGCGGTCTTGCCCCGCGCGCTAGGGCTACGCCCGACGGTGAACGGCGAGAACCCCAGACGGCGCAAGAAACCGGCAAGCCATCTTTGCCTCTGCGCAACGACGAGGGACGGTGCCGGTTTCGAGCCCCCTCCGGCGCAATGGCTGAGCGCGGGACTCATAAATCCTAGGTCGAGCAGCTGACTGTTAATCAGCGGGTCGTTTGGGCGAAATTTAAGCTCCGTAGTAAAGCATCGCTTTGCCAAGGCGAGGGTCGATAGAGCGAGGGACTCCTAAGGCTAGGCTTGCGGACTCCGGGAGTTACAGTCCAGCGCTCAGCCTATAGCGAGCTCCGCCGTGACGGGGCGGCGCTCTAACCAACTGAGCTACAACGTCAGGACAATTGACCCTTAATCAATTGGTTGAAGGTTCGGCCGTCCGGGCCCAAGACCGTCTTCGTTGGCGGTCCTGACGTCGAATCAGCCACGGTTTTCGCGCGCGCGAATTACCGCTAAGCGCTTTTCAAGCTCGACGGGATCCCCATCCGGATCTCCGTAACGGATGACGTTGCGTGCGATACGGGCACGAGTCGAAGCTGAACCGACACGCGCGTCGGCGATCCTATCGAGCACGGTAAGAGCAGCTTCACGGAACTCTGAAATTTTGACGAGTGAGCCGGCAGCGCTGAAGGCAATGAACGGATCGGGATTGGCCATAAGCGCTTCCAAGCTCGCGTGGCCTCCACGTCGTATGATCTCTTCAGCGAAGCCGATCTTCTTCTCGAGCGCCTCGTTCGCATTGGGCACATCACTAAGTTCGTAGAGCTTCGCCTCGCGCACGAAACCCTCGATGAGCTGCTCGGGCGTCATGGTTTTAAGTGCGGCCATCTGAGCCTTCGTCATTACAGTTCCGTCGCGAGTCGAAAATCTCGCCAACGCCCCGCCCCCTGTCTGACCCTCGCCGCAATCAATGTTTTGGGACAGACTTTCGGGACGCGCAAAGCCGCTTCGCGCCTTGGTCGGCAAATCATCCCAGAAGGGTCCATTAAGGGACCACAACTAACGCAGAAACATAAAGAGGTCACTATACGGATCCGTTATTATGCGCGCGATGGGAAGAGAGGCATTCGTCTCTCGCGCTAAAACGGGCTTTATGTGGATGACAAAAGCATTGAAGGCGCCCAAACCAACGTAAATTATGTCCACAAGATTGTGAAGCTTCTACGGGAAGGATCGCGTCCCAGGGAGTGGTGTACGAGGCCTCACGGTAAGTCGGAAGCTAGC
>CAXUFI010000246.1:0-4235 GCA_964250245.1 uncultured bacterium | reverse complement strand
CTGCTCGATCGCATCGGCGAAGTCCGGCGCGCGCTCGCCGGCGACATCGGCATCGTGCTGCCCGGCGTGCGTCTGCGCGACGACCTCTCGCGCGAGCCGGCGTCGTACCCGATTCGCGTGCGCGATACGATCGCGGGCGAAGGCCGCTTACGGCTCGGTGCGGTGCTCGCCGTCGCCGGCGAGGCCGTTCTCGCGACGCTCGGCGGCGAACCCGTGCGGGAGCCCGTCTACGGCTTGCCGGCGACGTGGCTCGAACCGCAGCGCCGGGAGGCGGCCGTCGCGGCGGGCGCGCTCGTGTTCGATCCCATTTCGATCGTCGGTTCGCACCTCGCAGAGATCGCGCGCCTCCACGCGCCGGCGCTGCTCGGGCGTCAGGAGCTGCAAACGCTCGTCGAACATCTGCGAAGCTCCGTGCCCTCGCTCATAAAGGAGATCGGCTCCGAGGCGCTGCCCTACGCGACCGTCCAGCGCGTACTGGAAGGGCTCCTGCGCGAGCGCGTGTGGCCGCGCGATCCGGTCGCGACGTTCGAGGCGTTGATCGACGCTTCGGCTTCGACGCGCGAGCCGCGCGAACTCATCGAAGCCGTGCGCCGCCGGCTCGTACCGGCCGCGCTCCGGCGGCGGGCGCTGCCCGCACTCGAACCGCTCATCGTCGAACCGTCTTTCGAAGGCGAGCTGCAGGGCTGGCTCGTCGACGGCACCTTCGCGCCTCATCCCGAAACCGCGACGCACGTGCGGACGGTCGCCGCCGCCTATATGGCCGGCGTCCCCCGCGAGCGCTCGGCGCTCGTCTGCACGGCCCCGCTGCGGCCGGCGCTGTCGGAGTTTCTACAGCGCTTCGGCGTGCGGCTCGACGTCTTCGCCTTCGGCGAGCTGCCGCCCGAACTCGAACTGCGGCCCGCCATGATACTCGAACGCCCGCAACGTCAGGTGCCGGCTTGAAGAGCCCGTTCGGCCTCGCTGCACGAACGGCAGAGCCCGACGATCGTTAGGGCATAGTCGACTCCGACGAATCCCTCACGCTCCGCCAGGTTACCGGCAAGCTCGCCGAGGCCGGGGGCTCGGACGTCGGTTAGCTGCCGGCACGAGGTGCAGAGCAGATGGTGGTGTTTGTCGACCGCCGCTTCGTAACGCGCGGCGCTTCCCGCATAGGAGAACACCTGCACGAGACCGATCTCGCGCAAAATGTCGAGCGTGCGGTAGATCGTACCGAGACTGACGCCGGGCAGCTCGATACGGACGCGTTCGAGGATCGCTTCGGCCGAGAGATGCGTGCGATCCGCGAGAGCACGTAAGACGGCAGCCCGCTGCTTCGTGAGGCGGTAGCGAGATTGAAGTAGTCCAGCATCGACGGTCCCAGCATCCATGCGCCGGCCCTCTCTATGCGCTGGTAGCGCGGTTCGTGACACCCAGAATTCGTTTGACGCGCTGGAATGACCCTGCTACAATACGCGGGTTCTCCCCGTCCTTGGGGTCCTTTTCGTCCTATGTGGCATCGTATCAAGCCCTGGGTAACCGGGGCGTTGCTCGCCGGAATCGTGGCGTACAGCCTTTTTCTGGTTCTTCCGATTCAGAATAAGGTCAAGCTCGGCCTCGATCTGCAGGGCGGCGTGCGCGTGCTCTTACAATTGCAAACGAGCCCCGAGGTGCCGCAAATCACGCGCCAGATTCAGGGGCAAGTCGAGCAGGTTATCGACGCGCGCATCAACGGCCTCGGCGTCGCCGAACCGCAGATCACGACGGTCGGGAGCGATCGGATCCTCGTGGAATTGCCTAACGTCAAGAATCCCGACGAAGCGGTGCGTTCTCTCAAAGACGTGGCCAAGCTCGATTTCAAAATCATCCCGGAAGCGGTCAACGAACGCGCCGAGCGCGATAAAAAATACGCGGCCGATCCGCAGGGCGCGTACAAAGATAGCGGCCCGATCGTCTACACCGGCGCCGAATTGAAGAGTGCCGCGTCCGCTCCGGAGCAGAGCGGTGCCGGCTGGCAGATCGATTTCATGACGAAAGACCCGAGCAAATTCGGCGCTCTGACGCAGGGTAATCTCGGGAAGTTACTCGGATTTTTCCTCGATAAGAAGTTCGTTTCGGCGGCTACGATTCAGGGCGTCATCACGGACCAAGGACAGATCACCGGCAGCTTCACGCAAGACGACACGATCCGGATCGCCAACGACCTCAACGCAGGCGCGCTGCCGGTCCCGGTCACCGTCATTGAAAACGATACCGTCGGTCCGGTGCTCGGCAAGATCGACCTTCAAAAATCGCTCTACGCGTCGCTCGCCGGGCTCGGCCTCGTGCTCGTTTTCATGCTCGTCGTATACCGGCTGCCGGGCTTCCTCGCCGATGTGGCGCTCGTGGTCTACGTGCTCATGCTGCTCGCGTTACTCGCGGGCGTGCATGCCGTGCTGACGTTGCCGGGCATCGCGGGTTTCGTGCTCTCCGTCGGCATGGCAGTCGATGCGAACGTGCTGATTTTCGAGCGCCTGAAGGAAGAGATCTGGGCCGGCAAGACGCTGCGCTCTTCGGTAGCCGTAGGCTTCCGGCGCGCGTTTACCGCCGTCTTCGACAGTCACTTTACGACGATCGTCGGCGCGGGCGTGCTCTTTCTCCTGGGCACGGGGACGGTCAAGGGCTTCGCCTACACGCTCTTCTGGGGAACGGCGTTCTCGCTCTTCACCGCCACCTTCGTAACGCGCTTCCTCGTCGATCTCGTCGTCAACAATAACCTAGCGAAGAATCCGAAGGTCTACGGCGCCTAATGTTTTTCCGACGCTTGAATTGGAACGTCGTCGGCTGGTTCCGCACGGTCTCCGGCATCTCGTATGCCATCATCGTGCTCGGCGTGGTCGCGCTCTTTTGGCATGCGGCGCACGCGCCCGGCGGCGGCTTCCAACCGTCGCACGCGCTGCGACTCGGGCTCTCGTTTACCGGCGGTACCGACGTCACCGTCACGTACACGAAGCCGGCATCGGTCGCCGACGTGGCGCGCGCGCTCTCCGGCATCGGCGTTGCGGACGCTCGCGTCAACACGATCTCCAAAGCCGCCGATGCCGCGCCGAACGAGCGCTTCACGGTGGAAACGCAGACCGACTTCGGCGACGACACGGGCAGGCTCTGGACGGCGCTCGCCACCGTCGCGCCGATCGATCGCGCGCAATCGCAGATCGCCGCCGTCGGGCCGTCGCTCGGTAAGGAGTACCTCCTCAAGGCGCTCGAGGCGCTCCTGATCGCGATCGCCATTCAATTCCTGTACATCGCGTTCCGGTTCGGATGGAATTACATCTTCGGACTCGTCGTCGTCATCGCGCTCGTGCGCGACGCGGCCATGATGATCGGAATTTACGCCCTCACCGATAAGCGCGCGGACGACGCGTTTCTCGCCGCCGTCTTGACGGTCATCGGCTATTCCGTGATGGACACGATCGTCATTCTCGACCGGATTCGCGAGAACGTCAAAGTCATGGCGGGCGAGTCGTATGCGAAGATCGTCAACGTCTCGATCCTGCAAACGATGACGCGCTCGGTGAACACGCTCGCGACCGTGGTCATCACGCTCGTCGCGCTACTCGCCTTCGGCGGCGCCAGCTTGCAGAACTTCGCTTTCGCGCTGCTCGTCGGCATCTGCTCGGGCGGGTATCATTCGATCTTCTACTCGGCGCCGCTCGTCAGCGTATTGCGCGAACGTCAAGTTAAGGCCGCTGCCGCGCAGCGTGCTGCCGGCCGCGCCGTCTCCGGCCCCGACCGGCCGCGAACGGTCGCCGAGGCGAAGGCGAGCGCGGCGACGGCCGCCTCTCGAGAAGCGATTTTGACCGCGCGCAGAGAACGCCGCGCGCGCGAAAAAGCGGCCCTCGTCCGCCAGCCGTCGGGCCCCGCTCGTTATAAACGCAAACGCGGCGAAGCGGGTCCTGCCGGCGGCCGGAGCGCCGCCGCGTACGAGAGCGAGAGCTACGAGGCGCCGTTCGAGGACGAGCCCGCGTACGAGGAGCAGCCGGGGTACGAACTCGATCCGCTCGACGCCCAGAACGCCGGTCTGCACGACCACGAACTCACCCTCGGCCACGAAGAGATCCACTTGAACCTCGGGGACGAGCCCGACCCGGAACCCCTCGAACATTCGGCCACGCTCAAGCACGAGTAAAGCGGTCGGCGGCGCGCTCCCGCCGCCCACCGCTTCGGAAGCCGCCTTCGAGTTTTTACTCGAGCATTTCGATGACGACGAGCCCGTAGAC
>CAXUFI010000245.1:0-4255 GCA_964250245.1 uncultured bacterium | reverse complement strand
CCGAATCGCGAACGGCGGCGGGCGCAAGAGCGGCCGGGGCGGCGGAACGCACGACGCTCATGAGGCGGGCCTTCATCCGGGCCGACGTCAATTCGTCGGTCGCGCCGGCCGGTGCGGAAAGCCCGACCAGATCGGCGACCGGACGCAGCTCGGCGTAAAGCACGCGGCAGACTTCACACGAGCGCACGTGCGCCGCAGCTTCCCGCGCTTCCGGTTCGGGGAGCGCGCCGAGGGCGAGAACGGCGACCGAATCGAGCAAAGCGTCGTCGTGCGGCCTCACGCGACCACGCTCGCTTCGAGGGCCGTCCGTAATTTCCGCAATCCGGCGCGGATGCGCGTCTTCACCGTCCCGAGCGGCGTCGCGGTTTGCCGCGCGATCTCTTCGTGGGTAACGCCGCCGAAGAATCCGAGCGTGATCGGCTCGCGCTGCTCGCTGGGCAACGTTTCGAGCGCTCGCCGGACGAGTTCCGCATCGAGTTTGGCGAAGACGGTATCGTCGGTGACGACGTCGACGGGCACGTCGGTGGGCAGTTCGGCTCCGTCGGCGCGGGCGGCGCGGCTGCGCAGCTGATCGAGCGCGCGATTGCGCGTCACGCGGGCGAGCCAAGCGCCGAAATTACCCGAGACGAACGATTCGGGAGACGTCCAAACTTTAAGAAAAACGGCTTGCGTGAGATCTTCGGCGGCCATCGCATCCTGTAACATTTTCAACGCGATCCCGTGCACGAGCCGATGGTAAGCATCGTAAATGGCTTCGAAGGCCGCAACGTCTCGGTTGCGCACTCCGTCCATAAGTCGAGTCGCTTCCTCCACACGGTCCGCTTCGTCCCATCTTTGAAGTGGCCCTCGAGTGGGCTCGCCAAGGTAACGACCACGCTATGCCGATAGATGTTAGAATCAGCACATGACCCGGAACCCGCGCCGCCGCGACCCGACGTTCTTGCAGCTCGCCGCCTTCGCGGCCCTCGGTGGTTTCGGCGCGATCGCCGCCTCGGTGATAGCGACCGTCGCGACCTGGCATAACGGTCATGCGAATACCACGTTCCTCTTCTTTAGCTTGTGGGGCCTCGCGGCGCTCGCCGGAGCCGTAGCGAACGTCGTGGTGTACTTTCAGAGCGGCGATCCGCCGCCGAAGCCGCCGCGCGGGGGCGAGCGCGTCGTGCCGCTGCGACTGCTCGACGCGCGCCCCGTCGGCAAGCCCGTGGAGCAGGAACGCAGAGCCGCTTAACGGATCGAAACCGGCAAGCGGCCGGTCGGGTCGTGGGCAGCGCGATGAACGATGACCTGGCGTTCGTTTCGGCACGCCTGCCCGATTATCACGCGTATGACGAGGAGCAGCATCGTCACGATAGCGACATGCGCGTTCGCGCCTACGTCGGCGAAGCGTTAACGAGCGTGCAGACGCGGCTGGGAACGGTCTCGACGGAGATTCGAGCCGCCCTCGAAGCGGCACTGTATCGTTGTATGTTCACGGACCAAGTGTTCGTGCGCAAGTTCGAACACGCCGATCTCGACGCTCCGCTCGTCGCCGCGCTCGTCCGTTCCGACCGGCTGCTGATCGGTTACGCCGACGAAGCCAAGACCGTCGACGCGGACGGCCTGCTCGGCCTCCTCGGCCGCATCGACGCGCAGTACGATTATCGCAGGTCGCCGAGTCCGCTCGCGTAGGTCGAAGGCGGTGCGACGCGCTCGCTCGAGGTCCGCGCGACGTTGTACCAGATCACCGCGCCGCAGCAGGCGGCGAAGGCGAGCATCAGCGAACCGCGAGCGGCTTCGCCCAGCACGATTTTGCCGATCCCGAACAACGCGCCGTAGACCAGGCCGCAGCCCGCGAGCCAGTCGAGGATGTTGACGCCCAGACGTTCCACGCCGGGCGCGGGCCGGGCGATCGTCGCGATCCGTCCCCAGCCCGCCGCGCTCGGCCGTACGCGTTCGTAGAAGCGCACGAGCGTCGCCTCGGTCTCCGGTTGCGTGAAGAACGTTACGGCGAGCCAGACGCACGTCGTCACCGGTACGGTCACGAGCAGCACTTCGGCGCTCGCGTTCGCGTCGTTGAATACGTGCAGCACGAGCAACAGGTTCGACACGAGTGCGGAGGCCGCGAGCGCGGAAATTTCGCTCCACGCGTTCACGCGCCACCAATACCAGCGTAAGATCATGACCAGGCCGACGCCGGCGGTCAAGTTGTACAAATAGACGTACGCGCCGCTGACGGAGTTATTGAGGTTCGCGCCGAGGATCGCGAGCACCATCACGACGAGCGTCGCGAGCCGTGAGATCCAAACGTAGTGCGTTTCCGAAGCGTCCCTGCGCACGAAGCGACGGTAGATGTCGTTGGTTAAGTACGAAGCGCCGAGATTGAGGTGCGTGCCCATCGTCGACATGTACGCGGAGAGGAAGCCCGCGATCATCAAGCCGCGCAGCCAAGCCGGCAGACGATCGATCATCGTTTGGATGTAGTTGAGTTCCGGGTCGATCTTGCCGTCGGGTCCGGCGACGCCGTGCGGATAGAGCACGAGCGACGCGAGCGCGACGAGAATCCACGGCCACGGCCGTAACGCGTAATGCGCGACGTTGAAAAACAGCGTGGCCAGGAGCGAATCGTTCTCGCTCTTCGCGCTGAAGATGCGCTGGGCGATATAGCCTCCGCCGCCCGGTTCCGCTCCCGGATACGACGACGCCCACCATTGCACGCCGATGTAGGTGAAGAACGTCAGGAGCGGCAGCCACGCCTCGTTCGTCGTCGGAAAAAACGCGAGGATCGAACCGTGCGTCGCGACTTTGTGCGCCGTGTCGAGCACGGCGAGTTTCGCTTCGAGCGCCGGGATGCCGCCGACCGCCGCGACGGCGGCGACCGCGAGTACGATCGCCATCGTCATCTTGACGATGAATTGCAAGAGATCCGTAACGAGGACCCCCCAGAGGCCGCCGATCGTGACGTACACGGCCGTGAATACGAGGCAGGCCGCGAGCGCTTCGAGCTTCGGCACGTGCAACGTTAATTCGAGCACCTTCGCCATAGCGAGATTGACCCAACCCATGATGACCGTATTGACGAATACGCCTTGAAAGAGCGCGCGTGCCAGGCGCAGCGCCGCCGCCGGCCGGCCGCTGTAGCGCAGTTCGATAAATTCGACATCCGTCAGCACGCCGGAGCGGCGCCAGAGTTTCGCAAAGAAGAAGACGGTCAAGATGCCCGACATAACCGAGCTCCACCACACCCAATTGCCGGCGACGCCGTGCTGCGTGACGAACCCCGTGACGGCGAGCGGCGTGTCGACGGCGAACGTCGTCGCGACCATCGAAACGCCGGCGAGCCACCACGGCACGCTGCGTCCCGAAAGAAAGAATTCGCTGAGGCTCTTGCCGCCGAGCCGCGCGTAGTATAACCCGATGCCGAGATTGATGGCGAAGAAAGCGACGATGACGGCGTAATCGGCGGTCGAAAGCGTCATGGCGTTCGTTCCTCAGCGACGGGTTTGAATGATCGTTTCTTTCCTGCGCCGGCCTCGCATGGCCGATAATAAGACGAGCAACAGGATCAGCACGACGACCGCGATGATCGCGATCGTCTTCTTATGCGTTTGCGGTTTGGCGATCGCCGCTTGCGTTTGAACGTTGGCGGAATCGACGGCTTTCGTCGCGTCGTTCGCGGCTTCGCTCGCCTTTTGCTGGACCTGTTGCTGCGTCTGCGCGCGAACGATGCCGGAAGGCATGGCCACGGTTACCAAAACGGTTAGGAACAGCCCGAATACGCGTTGCATGCCGCTTGTGTTGCCATGTGCGGCCGGGACGGCCCTGCGCGTTGTAGTCGCCGCCCGGCGGGGTACGGGACCTCAACCTATCGCAACGGAAGGATCGACATGAGCGAGCGCGCCGCGACGACGGTGAACGGCACCGTGGCCCAAGTTTTTCGAAACGCCGACGAAGCCGAGTCGGCGGCGCGCGATCTGCGGGCGGCCGGCTTCGCCGACGTACGTTTAAGTGAGGGTGCCGGCACGACGACCGAAGCACACGTGCCCGCGAGCGCCGGCCTGACGGCGACCGATTTCGCAAGCAAGCTCGAGGATGCGGGCTTCTCGTCGTCGGACGCCCGGCGGTTGACCGACGGCGTGGCGCGCGGCGGAACGCTCGTGACGCTCGCCGCGGGAGCCGATCTCGAACGGGCCGTCGCGGTGTTGCGCGGCGAGACGGTAGCCGTCCATTCGCTCGCGCCGGTCGCCGACGCGCGGACCGTGGCGGCGGCCCCGGTGAC
>CAXUFI010000244.1:0-4270 GCA_964250245.1 uncultured bacterium | reverse complement strand
TCGACGGTGAGCGCGACCTCGAAGAACGTCGCGAGGCCCGCGCGATCGAGCGCGGCTCGCGACGTCGCGCGCGTGCCGTTCGTCAACACCGCGCAAGGCAGACCCGCTCGGCGCAGGTCCTCGAGCGCGGACACGACGTCCGCGAACGGCGAGGCAGCGGCCCAAGCCGCGACCAAACCCGTGTGGTCGAGGTCGCGCAACGTTACGGCGTGCCGGGCCGCGAACCGTAGCGCACGCCCGGTGAGTTCATCGAAATCTTCGTAACGCTCCATGATCGTGGCCGCGGCGGCGTACGCCAACTGTTTTTCACGCCAGGTCGCGACGAACGCCGACGGATCCGCCGTCAGCGCCGAAACGGCCCTTTGCAACGACGCGATATCGAGCAACGTTCCGAACAGGTCGAACACGACGGCGGCCGGCAAAGGCCGCCGCCCTAAAGCGATTGCACGTACGTCGCCACGTCGAGCACGTCGTGGCTCGAGAGCGGCGAGGGATAGAGCGTCGGCATCGGCGGCTGCGGATGCTCGATCCAGACGATCGTCGCATCGAGGTCTTTGCGTACCCGCTCGTCGCGCAACGAGGGTCCGACGCCGCCCTCGGTGCCGATCGTGCCGTGGCAGGTCGTGCAATTCGTTTGGAACACGAGCGCGCCGTTCTTCACGTCTCCGACCGGAGACGAAGCGTCGTTCTTGACCGACGAGGACGCATGCGCGCCGCAGCCGGCACCCGTCAGCGCGACGAATACGATGAGCGGGAGAAGACCGATTCCGTCGCCGCGCATCAACGGCTCTGCACGATGAAGGCGGCGCCGAGGGCCAAGATGGCGAGCAGTCCCAGGACCGCGACCGTCGGCGACACGACGATGCCGAGCAGCACGCACATGATCGCGATCGCGCTCCAAATCGGCAACGGAGAACGTGTGCTGTACGTGCCGATCAATTGGCCCGCACCTTCGCCGCGGCTCGACTCCGCGCGGTCGCCGTAAAGGTCGGCCTGCGCCTCGGCAACGATCATATAGCTGGCGATCACGGAGAGCGCGAACGCGAGGAAACCCAAGAGAAACGTGCCCGTGATCTCGCGCGTACTCACCCAGTACGCGACCGCGATGGCGATCGCGAAGACGCCCGAAGAGATGAAGAGCCGCAGACCGATCGTCATCGCTGCGTCCCGCGCGTCTGCGGGTGGTGCATATCCCACGTCGGCCGTTCGCTGCGGATCGGCGGCAGGCTCGTGAAGTTGAACTCCGGCGGCGGCGAGCTCGTCGCCCACTCGAGTGAGTTGCCGCCCCACGGATCGTCGCCCGCGCGCACGCCGCGCAGCGCGGTGTACACGACGTTCGCGAAGAACAGGATAACGCCGAGCAACATGACGTACGACCCGGCCGTCGCGATCGCATTGAGCTCGGGTAACCCGCCCGCGTTCGCATACGTGAAGACGCGCCGCGGCATGCCGATGACGCCCATGAAGTGCATCGGAAAGAACGTCACGTTAAAGCCGATGAAGATGAACCAGAAGCACCACTTGCCGAGCCTCTCGTTGAGCAGCACGCCGAACATCTTGGGCCACCAAAAGAAGAGCGCCGCGAAGATCGCGAAGAGACTCCCGCCGCCGAGTACGTAGTGCATGTGGGCGACGATGAAGTACGAATCGTGAGCCTGGTAATCGACCGGCGGCGACGCGACCATCACGCCCGTGACGCCTCCGAGCAGAAAGTTCGCGAGGAAGCCCATTGCGAACAGCATCGGCGTAGCGAACGAAATCGAGCCGCGCCACATCGTGGCGATCCAATTGAAGAACTTGATCCCCGTCGGTACGGCGATCATAAACGATACGAAGCTGAAGAACAGATTGTTCACGACCCCGGTCGTGAACATGTGGTGCGCCCAGACACCCATCGAAAGCCCGGCGATCGCGAACGCCGCAAGCACCATCCCCGTGTAACCGAAGAGCGGCTTGCGCGAGAAGACCGGAATGATCTCGCTGATGACGCCGAAGTACGGCAAGATCATCACGTAGACTTCCGGATGGCCGAAAAACCAGAACAGGTGCTGCCAGAGCACGGCGTTGCCGCCGAACGCCGGATCGAAGGCGTGGCCGCCGAAGCGCCGGTCGACGAATAGCAGCAGCAGATCGGCCGCCAGCGGTGGGAACGCCATGAAGATCAAGAGCGACGTGGCGACCATCTCCCAGGTAAAGATGGGGATCCGCCACATCGTCATGCCCGGCGCGCGATAGATGAACGTCGTCGTGATGAAGTTGATGGACGTTAGAATCGTCGCGACCGAGACCATGAACACGCCGACGACCCAGAGGTCCTGACCCAAACCCGAACTCACTTTGACTTCCGACAGCGGCACGTACGATACCCAGCCGGCAGCCGCGGCTCCCTCGTTCGTCGCCGCGCCGCTAAAGATGATGAGCCCGCCGAACAGAAACATCCAATACGACGTCGCGTTTAGACGCGGGAACGCCATATCGGGCGCTCCCACCTGCAGCGGGATGAGAAAATTCCCGAGGCCGAGCGCGAACGGCGCGACGAATAAGAAGATCATCGCGGTGCCGTGCAACGTGAACAGCTGCGCGTAGGCGTGCGCGGAGACGAGGCCGTTGTTCGGTCGCGCAAGCTGCGTGCGTATCACGAGCGCGAGCGAGCCCGCGATGACGAAATAGCCGAGGCTCGTCATGAGATACATTATGCCGAGACGCTTGTGATCGGTCGTCGTCAACCAGGAAATGAAGTCGCGCTGCGTCGTTTCCGCAGGCGACGGCGCGGGCGCGGGCGCGGGCGCCGGCCGGGCTACGGCCGTCACGTCGCTTGCGCTTCCCGGCGCCAACGCGCGAACGCGGCCGGCGTGACGACCCGTACGGTAAATTGCATCAACGCGTGATTGAGGCCGCAGAATTGCGAACAATGCCCCACGAATATGCCCTCCTTATCCGGCCGCAAGTCGAATTGACTCGGCGAGCCCGGAATCGCATCGCGCTTAAAAAGAAAATCTGGAACCCAGAAGCCATGATTGACGTCGCGCGAACTCAGCACGATCCGCGTCGTCTCACCGAGCGGAAGCACGAGCTCCGGAGGACCTTCGAGCGAGCCGCCGGCGACGGGACCGTTCGAAGCGCCGCTGACGACGGGACCGCCGGCGTAGGCAAAGGTCCACCCCCAGCGGTACGCTTGGACGTCGACGACGACGGCGGGATGCGCAACGACGGCATCCACGTTCGCTTCGGCATGATACGTGTAAACGAAGAGTGCGGCGACGATCGCAATCGGAATCGCCGTCCACGATATTTCCAAGACGTTATTCGAGCTAAACTGCGGCGGAAGTGCGTCGCCGGGTCGCCGTCTCCAGCGCAGCGCGGCGAAAAAGATGAGACTCCAAACGACGATCGCGACGCCGAGTCCGACGATCACGAATAGAAACCAATCGTTGCGAAGCGCCGAAGATTGAGCGGTCGCTATCGCCGGCCAAGTCAGCGCGAGCACGACGTTGCGTTACCCGTTTATCAGAGCACGAAACGGGTAATCAGGCGCCATGCGGTCTATTGCGGTTCGCGCTCATCCGCTCGTGTTCGGCGTCGTCGTATTCCTCGCTTCGGAATCGATGCTCTTCGCCGGATTACTCGCCGCGTGGTACGATCTCCGCGGTTCGACCAGCCCCTGGCCGCCGCCCGGTATCACGCTCGATGCGGCCGGCGCCGCGTTCGGAACCGCGTTGCTCGCTTTCGGCAGCGTAACGATGGGCGTCGCACAGTACGCGGTGACGCGCAAGGCGCGTTCGCTCGCGCGGGCGATGCTCGTACTCACGCTATTCTGCGCACTCGGTTTCATTTACGTCGCACTTAATGAGTGGCGCGAGGCGAATTTTCATGTCGATACCAACGCTTACGGCACGCTCTTTTACGTGCTGACCGGCACGCATCTCGCACACGTTATGATCGGCGCCGTATTGTTGCTCGCCTTAACGATTTTTTTACGCACTCCCGCGTTCGAAGCGGACCAGCAAGCCGGCGTGGAGGCGATCGCGTACTATTGGCATTTCGTTTTCGTCATCTGGGTCGCCGTTTGGGCGACCATCTATCTGATTCGATGACGCGCTTAGCACTCGCCGCGGCCATTATCTTCGCGCTCGCCGCGACGGTCGCGGCCGCCGTCCATGCCGATCCCGCCGTTCTCGGCTGGCTCGCCGCTCTGTCGAGCTTCGCCCTTGCGGGAGCGGCGGCCGCGGCGGCTCAAGCCCTGCACGCGCCGGCGAACTTACGCGAACCT
>CAXUFI010000243.1:0-4285 GCA_964250245.1 uncultured bacterium | reverse complement strand
CGATCGACGGCGAGCGCTCCGCCCGCGGGTACCGCCGCCGCTCGCGCGCTCGTCACGACGAGGGAGCCCAGCCGTGCGAGTTCCTCCTTTAAGAGACCGACCGCGTTCTCGAGCGACGCGCCGCGCAGCGAATTGCTGCAGACGAGTTCCGCGAAGTTATCGGTCTTGTGCGCCGGGCCGCGCACGCCCGGGCGCATCTCGTACAGTTCGACCTCGAGTCCGCGCTCGGCGGCTTGCCACGCCGCTTCGCATCCCGCGAGGCCGGCGCCGATCACGCGCAGCATCGCCGGCTTACGCTCCGACGGGTTCGATGTCGCGCTCGCTCTCGGTATCCGCATCGCCCTCCGCCGCCGCGCCGAGCGCGCCGACGTCGTGCTCTTTATCCGTACTGCAGACGAACGTCAACGTTCCGCGCTTGGACTTCACCGTGACGTACGAACCGCAGACGGGGCACGGTTCGGGCACGACGCGGTCCCACGAAACGAAATCGCAAGCCGGATAATTGGCGCATCCGAAAAAGATGCGGCCGCGCCGCGATTTGCGCTCGACGACCATGCCGCCGTCTTTCGGGCAGATCGCGCCCGTATCTTTAAGGATGGCCTTGGTCGTCTTGCATTCGGGATAGCCCGTGCACGAGATGAATCGCCCGAAACGGCCCGTCTTGATCACCATGGGCCGGCCGCAATTCGCACAGATCTCGTCGGTCGGTTCGTCTTTGAGCTCGACTTTGGGAAGCTTCTTCTCGGCCTCTTGCAACTCGAGTTCGAAGGGCCCGTAGAACTGGCGCAGGACCTCGACCCAGTTCAAGCGGTTCTCCTCGACCTCGTCGAGCTCGCTCTCCATTCGCGCCGTATAGGCGAGGTTGACGATGTCTTTGAAATGCTCGGCGAGCAGATCGTTGACCGCCATACCGATCTCGGTCGGAGCGAAACGGCGCTCCACCTGCTCGACGTACTGCCGGGCTTGAATCGTCTCGACGATCGAACTGTACGTCGACGGCCGGCCGATGCCGTTCTCTTCGAGCGATTTGACGAGCGTGGCTTCGGTGAAGCGCGGCGGGGGTTCCGTGAAATGCTGTTTGGGTTCGACGGCTTGCTTATCGAGGGCGTCGTCGCGCTCGAGCGCCGGCAGCATGACCCGGACGGCTTTGTTGCCTTTGGCGGCGGCGGCCGGCTTATCGTCGGCCCCGTCGTCCTTGCCTTCCTCGTAGAGCGCCGTATAGCCGGCGAACTTTAAGACGCTGCCGGTCGCGCGGAAGAGGTAGCGGGCGTCGCCGCGCACGGGCACGGCCGCGATGTCGACCGACGTCTGATCGTACACGGCCGCGGCCATCTGCGAGGCGACGAAACGTTCCCAAATTAATTGATAGAGACGTAACTCGTCGCGCTTGAGCACGCTCGAAAGCGAATCGGGCGTCCGCGTCACCGACGTCGGCCGGACCGCTTCATGAGCGTCCTGCGCGCCCTCGCGTAACTTGAACTGGCGCGCGCCGCCGTAATATTCCGGGCCGTAGGTCTGGTCGATGAAGGCGCGCGCGGCGTCCCGCGCGCCGTCGGAGATGCGCGTCGAGTCCGTGCGCATGTAGGTGATGAGCCCTTGCGTGCCCTCTTCGCGGCCGAGGTCGACGCCTTCGTAAAGCGCCTGTGCGGCCTGCATCGTCTTGCGCACGCGGAACTTCAACTTGCGCGAAGCCTCCTGCTGCAGCGTGGACGTGGTGAACGGGGCGGCGGCATTGCGCCGCGTCTCGCGTTGCTTGACCGACGCCACGGAATAGGATGCATCGAGCAGATCGGCGACGACTTGATCCGCGCGGCCGCCGTTCGTGATCTCGGCCTTTTGCCCGTCGATCTCCAGGAGATCCGCCGAGAACGTTTGGGTCGCGCCGTGCTTGTTCAAGCGGGCGGTGACGGTCCAATATTCGCGCGGCACGAAGGCCAGAATCTCGCGCTCGCGATCCACGATGATTTTGACCGCGATCGACTGCACGCGGCCGGCGGAGAGCCCGCCGCGCACTTTCGCCCAGAGCAACGGTGAGATCTTGTACCCGACGAGCCGGTCCAAGATCCGCCGCGCCTGCTGCGCGTTCACGCGGTCCATGTCGATGTCGTGTGCCGAGTCGATCGCCCGCAGGGCGGCGTCTTTCGTGATTTCGTGCAGTTCGATGCGCTTGGGATGCTCGAGCTTGAGCACCTCGGCGAGGTGCCACGCAATCGCTTCGCCTTCGCGGTCGGGGTCGGTTGCGAGGAAGACGTCGGTCGCCGATTTGACGGCGCTCTTTAGCTCTTTAATGACGTCGCCCTTACCTTTAATCGTAAGGTAGCGCGGCGCGAAATCGTTGTCCACGTCGACGCCGAGGGTGCTCTTGGGCAGGTCGCGGACGTGTCCGACCGAGGCCTTCACGACGAAACGGGGAGGCAAGAACTTCTTTATCGTGCGCGCCTTCGTCGGTGATTCGACGATGATCAGCGGCTTCTTCAATCTCTCCTCGTCTCTGGGGTATCTGGACGACCCGTGGCTAGCGAAAACGCCCTAAGTATAGCGCCGCAGTCAAGCGCCGAGCACGAGAAGCGCTATTTGCGGCTCATTCGTGCCGCCGGTTCGCGCGCCCGCGTACGCGCTTTAGCGTAATAATCTTGCATAAAATCCGAACGCAGTATAAGATGCAACCAAAGACGTTGACAGCAGAAACGTCAACGTGTTCACCGCTACGATCGTCCCTGAGCGGACGAGGAGGACGAGTTGGACGATACCACGTTGGAGCCGGACGACGAGATCGCGTCGGAGGAATCGGCTCCCGCGGCAACGCCGCGGCGCAAGTCGCCCCGTAAGAAGACGGCGCCGGCGCGAAAGAAAACGAGCGCCAAAAAAACCGCCGCGAAGAAAACGCCCGGGCCCGGACGTAAGAAGGCGGCCCCCGGCCGAAAAAAGGCCGCGGCGAAGAAAACGCCCGGACGCAAGAAATCGAGCGCTAAGAAAACAGCGGCGAAGGGCGCCCGGAAGACCGCACCGGCCGGACGTAAGAAGACCGCCAAGAAGTCGGCCGTAAAGAAAACGACGCGCAAGAAGGCGACCGCCGGCCGTAAGAAGGCCGCTCCCGGACGTAAGAAAGCGACCGCCAAGAAAACGAGCCGCAAGAAAAAGGCCTAACGCGGGGGCCGGCATCACGAATAAGAGAGCGATCGCTACGCGGTCGCTCTCTTATTCGTTAGGCGGAGATTGCGGGCGCCGCCGCGATATCGGGCGCGTTGCCGCCGTGCTCTTCCACCCAATGGCAAGCCGCGACGTGGCCCGGGGCGTAGGTTTGCAGCGGCGGCACTTCGACCTTGCAGCGGTCGAACGCGACCGGACAGCGGGTATGGAACCGGCAGCCGGGCGGTGGGTTGACGGGCGAGGGGATGTCGCCGCGCAGGATGATGCGCGAGCGCCGCGATTCGACGCTCGGGTCGGGGATCGGAATCGCGGACAGCAGCGCCTGCGTGTAGGGGTGCAACGGATTCTCGTAGAGGTCGTCGCGATCGGCGATCTCGACGATTTTGCCGACATACATCACGGCCACGCGGGTCGAAATGTGCCGCACCACCGAGAGATCGTGCGCGATGAAGAGAAACGTCAAGCCCAGCTGCGCCTGCAGATCCGCCAGCAGATTGATGACCTGAGCCTGAATGGAGACGTCGAGCGCCGAGACGGGTTCGTCGGCGACGATGAATTTCGGACTGACCGCGAGCGCCCGCGCGATCCCGATACGCTGCCGTTGGCCGCCCGAGAACTCGTGCGGATAGCGGTTCGCGTGATAGGGCTGCAGCCCGACGAGCCGCAGTAATTCCTGAACGCGCGTCTCGGCGTCTTTCCCGCGCGCGAGGTTGTGAATGCGCAGCGGTTCGCCGACGATATCGCCGACCGTCATGCGCGGGTTGAGCGACGCGTAGGGATCTTGGAAGATGATCTGCATCTCCTTACGGAGTTTGCGGATCTCCTCGCGGCCCAGCTGCTGCACGTCGCGGCCGTCGAAGAAGACTTCGCCTTTCGTCGCGTCGAGCAGGCGCAGCACGACGCGGCCGGCCGTCGTTTTCCCCGAACCCGACTCGCCGACGAGCCCGAGCGTCTCGCCGCGACGGATCGTGAAGTCGATGCCGTCGACGGCCCGCACGTCGCCGACGTGCCGCGAGAGAACGCCCGCGGTGATCGGGAAGTATTTGTAGAGGTTGCGAACCTCGAGGAGGTCGCCGGCGGCGCGGCCGTTCACGGTGCTGCGCCGAGCGGCGCGTGGCCGGTCGCGGTCTGCGCG
>CAXUFI010000242.1:4058-4295 GCA_964250245.1 uncultured bacterium | reverse complement strand
CGCGGCTCTTCCGGGCGTTTAACGCGCGTTCGAGCGGGACGCGGTGTTTGGCGATGAGGCCGCTCGTTCTCCGCCGGACGCGCTCGCTGCAGGCGAGCAGCGCGTCGAGATCGGCGGCGGCGAGCGGGCGCGCGCTGCCGCGCGCACCTTCGCACCGCAAGGCGTGCGGCGCGCACCGGTAGCGCTGCACGGGCGTGCCGTAGCCGAAACCGAGGGTGCGATAGAAATCGTGGCGGG
>CAXUFI010000242.1:0-4048 GCA_964250245.1 uncultured bacterium | reverse complement strand
TCGGCGGAAGCGCTAACCCTGCGCGCGCTCCTGCGCGAACGCGGCGCCGCCTTCGCGATAGTATTCCAGATACCAAGCGATCATGGCCCGCGCGATGCCTCGCCGCTTGTGCCCGAGCGCGACCGCGAGACTGCCGACGCCGCCGGCCGGCGCGTCCGTGCCCCGGACGTTCATCGTGAAATCGTACAGCGCCATGACGGCGCGGAGGTCGCCGCCCTCCTCCGCCACGATCCAGTGCAGGTACGGATTGCGTGCGCTCTCGCCGAGGTCGCGCGCGAACGCCGCCGACTTCTCGAGCGAGTCGAGGCCCATGATCGGATACGTCTGGCCTAGGACCTGCGTTACGCGTTCGAGTTCGTGGGGAGGCGGCTCTGCGCCGAGGGCGCGGATGACCATGGCGAGCGCGTTCGTCGCCTCCTTACTGCCGCCCGTTCGAGCGAGCAATCGTGGGGTGCCGGTGCGATACGGCCGCATATACGCCGTTGGCGTGAATCACGACCGGCGGAGGGATGGAGCGACATGGCTATCGAGTTGCGGCGCGTGGAGACCGGCTCGCTCGTCATCGCGTACGAGCAAACGGGGCCCGACAGCGGCCTGCCGGTCGTGTTGTTGCACGGCTTTCCGTACGACGTTCGGCAGTACGACGGCGTTTGCCGATTGCTCGCGAGGAACGAGCGTCGCCTCATCGTGCCGTATCTGCGCGGCTTCGGCCCGACTCGCTATCGCGACGCCGAAGTGTTCCGCTCGGGCCAGCAGGCCGCTTTGGGAAAAGATCTGGTCGATCTGCTCGATGCGCTCGACATTCGTTCCGCCGTCGTTGCCGGCTACGACTGGGGCGGCCGGGCCGCGTGCGTCGCCGCGGCGCTCCGGCCCGAACGCGTCGGCGGTTTGTTTTCGGCAAGCGCCTACGCGATTCAAGATATCGCGAAGGCGGCGACGGCACCGAAACCGCCGCAAGCGTTATACGCGCATTGGTACCAAAGTTATTTTAATACGCGTCAGGGCGAGCTCGGACTCGAGGCCGATCGCGAAGCCTTGTGCCGCTTCCTCTGGCAGTTGTGGTCGCCGAACTGGCACTTCGCGAGCGACGAATTCGAGCGAACTGCGGAATCGTTCGCCAATCCGGATTTCGTCGCGACCGTCATTCATTCGTACCGTCATCGTTACGCCAACGCGCCCGGCGATCCGGAACTGGAGCGTTTCGAAGCGCAGCTCGCGGACGCTCCGGCCATCGGCGTCCCGGCGATCGCTCTTCACGGCGCCGACGACCGGGTCGAACCGCCGGCGTCGCTCGAAGGCCACGAGCGGCACTTTACCGGTTATTACGAACGAGGCGTGCTCGACGGTGTGGGACATTGCGTGCCCGCGGAAGCCCCCGCGGCGGTGGCCGGCGCTATCGAATCGCTGATCGAGAGAGCGAAGCGGCCCTGATGCAGCCGCTTATCGCTCGCCGTTCGCTTTCGCAGCGCGTCGCTGCGCCGCTAGGCCGTGAACCGCTCGATCAGCCGCTTCAATCGTTTGCGCAGAAGATCCGGGGACGGCAGGTCGGCGAGCAGCCCATCCGCCGACAATACGAAAATCCGAGCGAGTTCGCGGTCGCCGAGGATAGCGAGCGTGTAGCGTAAGCGGCGTTGCTGATATGCGAGTTCGGCTTGCGGAATGATGCGCTCGCAAGTTTCCAGGAACTCGGCCGACGCCGCACCGCTCGTTACTTCCGCCCACGGTTCGACCAGCAGCTGATCGTAGACACGAGCGAGTCTCGTGGACGATGTTCCGCCTGCCGCGAGGATGCGCTCGACCGCCGGGTAGCGTTCCTCGAAGACGGCGCTGAATACCGCTCCCAGCAACTCTTCTTTGCTGCTGAAGTGCGTGTAGATCAGCGGGCGCGAGATGCCCGCGGCTTTGGCGACGTCCGCGAACGACGTTTTCGTAAAGCCGTAACGGAGGAAGCATGCTCGTGCTGCTGCCACGATGGTTTCCCGCCGAGAACCGGCTTGCTTAACGCGCGACATCGATCGCGTCAAGTATTGACATAAAGGACCAATTATGTCAAATTGTCGCATGCAGACGACAAGCCTTCCCGTCGCGATCATCACCGGCGCCTCGTCGGGAATCGGCAAGGCTGTCGCGCGGAAGCTCCTCGGAGCCGGGTATCGCGTCCATGCCGCGGCCCGCCGAACCGACGCGATGGAGGACCTCGCGACGCTCGGCGCACGCGTTCATCACGTAGATTTGACGAAACCCGAGAGCATCGCAGCGTTCGTTGCCGCCGTGCTCGCCGAGGGCGAGCGAATCGACGTGCTCGTGAATAACGCAGGCTATGGCTTTTACGGAGCGGTCGAAGAGGTACCCATGGCCGATGCTCGCGCGCAGATGGACGTGAACGTGTTCGGACTCGCGCAGATCATTCAACTCGTGCTCCCGGCGATGCGCCGGCGGCGCGCGGGACGAATCATAAACGTCTCCTCGATCGGCGGCAAGATTTGGTCGCCGCTCGGTGCTTGGTACCACGCTTCGAAATTTGCCGTCGAGGGCTTTTCCGATTGCTTGCGCAACGAGGTGCGGCCCTTCGGCATCGAGGTCGTTTTAATCGAACCCGCCGGTACCGTAACCGAGTGGACCGGCGTAGCTTTCGACAACGCGCGCAAGGTCTCGGGCTCGGGTCCCTATGCGACGATCCTCGACGGCGCCGTAGCGATGTTTACAAGCGAGCAAGGGCAACAGACTGCCGACGACTGCGCGGACGTCGTCGTGCGCGCAGCCACGGTTGCGAGACCGAAGGCACGCTACGCCACGTCCCCGGCCGCGCGCATCATTCTCTTTCTACGATGGATCCTGTCCGACGCCGCCTTCGACGGACTGCTCGGCCGCATCTTTAGGATTCCAAAGCGCATGCCGGGTTAACCGTCGCGCCCCCGAGCTCCGTTGCAAGGTCACGGGGAAGCTCGGCGGCGACCATGGGTACGGACTCGTCACCGCTCCGGCGCTCGTCACGCGCCGCCGGGCGGCGTCCTCGGGAGAGAACGTCGCGTGCTGGTCGTTTCACGTTCCGGAGAAGGGCGCGATGTGCGGGGCCGACCAGCGTCCGGCGATCCGGTGCGATTCGAGGATCGTTCCCGCTCGCGCCGCGACGCGTGAAGAGCAGCGTGATTCCGTCCGGCGATTCGCCGGCGCGAGCGCTCCAGCGCGCCCGCTTCTGCGAAGCTGCGCCGATATCCGCGCTCCCGAGTGCGGCTGCGACGCCTACTCCCAGCGCGTGAAGAGTTCGTGCGCGATCCCGAACTGGTCGAGCGCTTTACCGACCGTGTGAGCGATGATGTCTTCGACGCTCTGCGGCTTGGCGTACATCGCGGGGATGGGCGGCAGGATCACCGCGCCGATCTCCGCGAGCTGCGCGAGCGTTCGCAGATGGCCGAGATGGAGCGGCGTCTCGCGAACGATTAGGACGAGTTTGCGTTTCTCTTTAAGACACACGTCGGCGGCGCGGACGAGCAGGTTACCGTTGAGCGAATAGGCGATCGCCGACGCGCTCTTCATCGAACACGGTATGACGAGCATGCCGTCGGTGATGAACGAGCCCGACGAGATCGCGGCGGCGAGGTCGTCGTCGCGATGCACGACGTCGGCGAGGGCTTCGAGGTCGCCCGGCTCGCAGGACGTTTCTAACCGCAGCGTCACGTGCGCTTGCCGCGTCGCGACGAGGTGAATCTCGCAATCATCGAGACCGCGCAACGCACGCAGCGCGGCAAACGCGTACGCGCTGCCGCTCGCGCCCGTAACGCCGACGATGAGTTTGCGCATGCTGCGGGCCTTTCCGGAGTTAAGTGCGGGGTCCCGCAACGCGTAGCGCGAACGGATGCTAGGCTCGATGTTCGAACCACCCATCGCCGTTGTAGACGCCGCTCGACCGACGTTCGTCGACGAACGGCTCGCGCGCCGCCTCGTCGCGTTCGTGCGCGATATCACGTCGTACGTTAGTACGCGCGACGAAAGCGCGGTCCGGCGCGCGTTCTGCTCGCCGTTCGCCGGCCTTGCGAACGCCGATGCG
>CAXUFI010000241.1:0-4336 GCA_964250245.1 uncultured bacterium | reverse complement strand
CGCACGCGGTCGACGACGCGCGCGCCGCGCACGCGGCGTGGATCGGCGCCACCGTGCATCGCGTCGGCGTCGAGGTCGACCGCGGCGAGGTGCTCGCGCGCGCGCCGCTCGCCATCGTACCCGCCGAGCCGCGCGAGCGGCTGGAGGAACGTTTGCACGCGCTCGAACGGCGCGTCGTCGCGAGCGCGATCGCGCGTTGGAATTACGACCAGCCACCGCTCGCACGTTAGCGTCCGCGTGAGAAGTTTGCTCGACGTCACATCGAGAGGGACCAGCTCACCTCCAATCACGGTGATTCCGATGCATCATGCAGTGACCGCTATCCCCTTGCGGACACAATTAATTTCGGAAGGTCCCCGAGATGCAGAACACTCGCCGTCTCGTCGTGTTGACGGGCGTAGCGCTTCTTTCGTCATGCGGCTCGAACGCCGGCACTAACGTCGTGCCGCTGCTTCCGGCCGCGCCTATGGCGCAAACGCTCTCCGTCGAAAAAGAAACGGGGGCGGCGGTGCTGGCCCCCGCTCCCGCGGCCACGACGCTCGCCGCGGGTGAAATCGCTGCCGGTGCCGGCTTCAGCGACGTCTCGCCGCACCAGCTCGTGCGCACGAGCGGGAACCTCTTGTACGTTGCGGTACCGGAGTGCATCAGTTATCCGACGTGTTACGGAAACGCGCTCAAGATGATGGCCGGCAATCGCACCGGCAACCCGACCGCGTTCGTCGAAGAAGATGCCGCGCACCATCCGCAAACCAGCGCCGCGGCGAAAGACGCGATCGGCAGCTCGGCGATGGCGATCAACGGCAGCGGCGTCATTTACGTCGCTTACAATACGCGGAACGAAGGCACGTACGTCATCTCGTTCAACACGGCGACGAAACTTTGGTCGAAAGCGGAGCGCCTCGGTACGACGAGCGCGGGCGGTTCGTACGTTTCGCAAGGACGCGAAGGCGTCGCCATGGCGGTCGATGAGTCCGGCGTGCCGCACGTCGTCTTCTCGTTTCTCGGCGCCGGTAACGTAAAGCATATCGCCGCCGCGCAACTCTCGGGCAGCTCGTGGACGACGGCCCTGCAGGTCGACGATGCGAAACTCGGTACGGGGCAGGGCGCGCTCCATCCGACGATCGCCTATACGCCGAAAAACCGTCTCCTCGTCGCCTGGCTCGCCGGCAACGAGACGGCCGCCTACAATACGCCCGATGGCACGATTCACGTCCGCGACATTACCGAATTAGCGAGTTCGCCCGCCTCGGTCGTCATTAACGATACGAACAACGCTCAAGGCCATCCCGGCTACGCGGCGACGACGATCGATCAGGGTCCGAGTTTGCTCGTAACGGCCGACGGCGTCGCGCATCTCACGTACATCGACACGGACGACGTCATCCGCTACTGGTTCTCCGACGCTTCGTCGGATTACGGTTTCTGGAACGGCTGGCATCAGCCGGCCCGCCAGCAAACCCACGATCCGTCGCTCGGGCCCGACGGTAGCGGCGGCGTCTATATTTACGGTCACGGCACGCCCGCCGGAAATCAGAACGGGCACGGCAACAATCTCTACCGGATGCATCTGGCCGCCGGTTCGGAAACCTGGACGGGCTTCAGCGAGGTGGTCGCCGACACCAACACCGACTGTTCGGTCTCGACGCGCTGGTCCCAATTCTTCCACTACGCTCCGTCGCAAGTCGATTACACCTATTGGGACGACCACTATCCCAATCTCGAATACGTAAGCGACCAGTAGCCGGCAGGGCTAATCCACAGCATCCACAGCTGGCCCGCTCTCGAATTGTGGATGGGGAGCGAACGGGAGGCTCGGATTCGCGGCGAGCGTCCGCGGGTCCGCGAGCACGGCGGATCCCTGACGGTCGGCGGCCGCCGCGATCATTGCCGCGTTATCGGTGCAGAAGCGCAGTTGCGGGACGATCGCCGGGATCCCGCTCCGCTCGCTCCAGCCCCGGAATGCCGCTTGCAGCGCGGAGTTCGCGGCGACGCCGCCGGAGAGGACCGCCGCCCGGTAGGGCGCCCCGGAGGCGGCGCGCTCCAGGCGGTCGATGAGAACGTCGACCACGGCGGCTTGGAACGAGGCCGCGACGTCGGCTTTGGAAGCCCGGCGGCCCTCCTCCGTGTCGAGAAAGTACCGCACCGCGGTCTTGAGCCCCGAGAACGACAGATCGAGCGTCGCGCCCGCCTTATGGCGAGGGAAAGCGTAGGCGCGGGCCTCGCCCGTGCGCGCCAGCCGGTCGATCTCCGGTCCGCCCGGAAAGGGCAACTCGAGGAGCCGCGCCGTTTTATCGAAGGCTTCGCCCGCGGCGTCGTCCCGCGTCCGCGCGACGATGCGCATCTCCCAGGGCGAAGCCACGTGCACCAGTTGCGAGTGGCCGCCCGAGACGAGCAGCGCGAGGAACGGATAGTCGGGCTCGACGTCGCTATCGAGGAACCCGGCGAAGATGTGGCCGTGCAGATGATTGACGGCGTAGAGCGGCTTCCCGGCCGCGAACGCGAGGGCTTTCGCCGAGGCGACGCCGATGACGAGGCTGCCGACGAGGCCCGGTCCCGCGGTGACGGCGATCCCGTCGAGCTCGGCGAGCGTAAGGCCGGCGCGGTCGAGGGCGTCCGCGACGGCCGCGCTCAGCAGCGCGAGGTGCTGGCGGCTCGCGACCTCCGGCACGATGCCGCCGAACTTCGCATGGAACGCGTCCTGGTTCGTGGAGACGTTCGCGAGCACGGTTCGTCCGTCGCGCACGATCGCCGTCGCGGTATCGTCGCACGAGGTCTCGATCCCGAGCAAAAGCATACGTCGGCGTATTCGCCGGCGCGTGCGGCCACGCTCCTCGCCGAGGTCGGGCCGTCGCCGGTTGCGTAAGCATGGAAATGCAGCCACCCGCGCTCGCCGGCCGCGCCAAACGGCTCGTGCTCGGTCTCTTGTGGATCGCCTTCTTCACGGCGTATCTCGATCGCACGAACGTGACGGTCGCGGGCCCCGCGCTGATGGCGCAGTTCGGCATCGGTCCCGCGCTGTTCGGGAGCGTCCTCGCCGCGTTTACCGGCGGCTACGCGCTCATGCAGATTCCCGGCGGCTTGCTCGCCGACCGGTTCGGGGCCAAGCGCGTCCTGATCGCGGCGTTGCTGATCTGGTCGCTCTTCACGGGACTCACGGGTCTCGCGTCGTCGCTCTTCATCTTGGTCGCGGTGCGCTTCGCCTTCGGACTCGGTGAAGGGATCGAGGGCGGGGCGCATTTCAAGGCGCTCGGCGACCGGTTCGGTTCGCACGAGCGCTCGGCCGCGAGCGGCATCTTTCACACGGCGCTCGCTTTGGGTCCCGCGGTCGCCGCGCCGCTCGCGTCGCTGCTGCTCGTGCACTTCGGCTGGCGCGCGCTCTTCTTTTGGTTCGCCGTCCCCGGGGTGCTCGTGGCGACGCTCGTGTGGCGGCTCTTTCCCGATGGTGCCGGGCGTGAGGTCGGAACGCTCGTCCAACGGCCGGTAACCGGCGCGAGGGATGCGCCGTGGTCCGCGTTCGTCGCGTATCTGTTCTTCAACGTTGCCTTTTGGGGACTGCTCGGCTGGATGCCCACGTATCTGAACCAGACGCGCCATATCGAACTCAAAGCGCTCGGGGTGGCCGCTGCGATCCCCTACCTCGCGGGCTTCGCCGGCCTCGTGGTGATGGGCGCGCTCGGCCACGGGATCTTCTATCGCCAACGCGCTTTGCTCACCGGCTTCGGCTATCTGCTCGCGGGCGCCGGGCTCTTCGCGGCTTACGAAGCGCAGACGGCCGCGACGAGCCTGGCCGGTCTCTCGTTCGCGGCGTTCTTTCTCTACGGCGGCTTCGGCCCGTTCTGGGCGGTGGTGCTCGACTCGGTACCGGGGCACATCCGCGGCACGATCGGCGGATTCGTCAACCTCGGCGGACAGATCGGCGGCTTCTGCGCGCCGATCGTCGTCGGCGCGATCGTGCAGCGCACGCATTCGTTCGCGGGCGGTTTCGCTCTGATGATCGCGGCGCTCGTGCTGGCCGCGACGAGCATGGCCGTGCTGCAACGGCGCGTTCCGGTAGCCGTCACCGCGTAGCGGAAGCGGGGAGCGAGAACCTCGAACGCAAACGCGCGCGGATGCGCACCCGTCGTAACCGTTCGCTGTTCGGCTGTCTGCTGGCATTGGTTCTCGCAGTACCGGTCCGTGCTTCGACGGCGTCCGGTTCGCACGGCGCCGTCGCGACGGACCAAGCCCTCGCGTCGCAAGCCGGACTCGACGTCCTGCGCGAAGGCGGCAACGCGGTCGATGCGGCCGTCGCAATCGGTTACGCGCTCGCGGTCACGCTGCCGGCCGCGGGTAACGT
>CAXUFI010000240.1:0-4365 GCA_964250245.1 uncultured bacterium | reverse complement strand
CGGATTTGTCGATCGGCCGGAAGGTCGCGATCTCGGCGTGGATGTCGTGCAGGCCCAGATAGGCCTGAAGGTCGGCCGCGCCCGGCCCGCGCCGCTGATAGTCGTCCGAGGTCAGGATGCGGACCACCTCCGCGCGCGTCATCCAGGGGATCGCCGCCTGCACGGCGGCGGAGGACTCCGCCGTCCCGTTCCAGCCGCCGCAAACCCGCCGGCCGATGCTTTTCGGCGCCACGGCGGGCGCCAGCAGAACCGGCCGCCCGGAATCGAACAGAACCGCGTGCAGGGCATCCGAGGATGACACGTCCTGGCCAGCCTCGGGGTGCGGGATGACTGCAAGATCGGCGAGCCTCGCCTGCTGCGCTAGGATTTCTTCCTCCCGACCCGCCACCGACACGAAGTTCGCCGTCGCGCCGCCGCCGGGCCGAGCCTCGCCCAACGTCACGCCATGCAGGGCGACCGCATGATCGAACAGCAGGCGCACGTCATGCGCGCGGGTGGCGCTCTCCTTCTCCGTCGCCACCATCATGTCTTCGATCATGGCGCCGGAGAGGCCTTCGCCCGCCAGGGGCGCCACGTCGCGCGCATCGACGCGCACATGCAGCACCGTCAGATGCGCTTCCCAGAACCGGGCGGCGTCGAGCGCCTGCGGCAGCGCCGACGTTCTCGAAGCGTGCGGCGTCGCGCTCGCCGAACCGCCGGAGATCGCCCGGCTGCGCCTGGAACGCGAGCGCTTCGCCTTCTTATTCGCGCAGCTCTATCATCCGGCGATGCGCGCGGTCGGCGCCGTGCGGCGCGAACTCGGCGTCCGGACGGTCTTCAACCTGCTCGGACCGCTCGCGAATCCCGCGCGCGCGACGCACCAGGTGATCGGCGTCGCCCGCCGCTCGCATCTCGAACTCGTCGGCGAGGCGCTCGTCGAACTCGGCGCGGTGGCCGGCGCGGTCGTGCACGCGCGCAGCGGTCTCGATGAGATCGCGGGCGACGCCCCGACCGACGTCTACCAATTCTCGGCCGAAGGCGTCACGCGCTGGACGCTCGACCCGGCGGAGTACGGCGTACGTGCCGAGCCGGCCGCGCTCCTCGGCGGCACGCCGCAACAGAACGCCGTAGCGCTGCGGGAGATCCTCGCGGGCGAGCGTTCGCCCCGCGCCGACGTCGTCGCCCTCAACGCCGCCCTGGTTCTCGTCGTCGCCGGGCGCGCCGGCGACCTGCATGAAGGGCTGACCCTCGCGCGCGCGAGTCTGCGCGGCGGGGCCGCCTGCGCCGCGCTCGAGCGGCTACGACACCCCACGCCTCTGGAGTACGCATGAGCGATATCCTCGAACGACTTTTCGCCGCGAAGGCGGTCGCAACGGCGGCCGACGAGGCGCGCGAAAGCTACGCCGAGGTGGTCGAACGCGGGCTGGCGCGACGGTCCGAACGAAGGCGTTTCGTGCCGGCGTTACGGAGCGCGCGCGGCCCGGCCGTCATCGCCGAAATCAAGCGTGCCTCACCCTCGCTCGGTCTCATCGCGCGCAACTTCGATCCGGCGGTCGTCGCCGCGAATTACGAAGCGGCGAACGTCGACGCGATCAGCGTGCTCACCGAAGCCGATCACTTTCTCGGCGATCTTTCGTACCTCGACGTCGCGCGCGCGAATTGCGTGCGGCCGCTCTTACGCAAAGACTTCCTCTCGACGCCGTACCAGATCGCGCAGTCGGCCGCTCACGGCGCCGATGCGATCCTCTTAATCGTCGCGGGTCTCGACGATGCCACGCTGCGGGCGCTCGTACGCGAGGCGAAGCGCTTCGAGCTCGATACGCTCGTCGAGGTGCACGATGAAGACGAACTCGCGCGCGCGCTCGCGCTCGACGTGGCGGCGATCGGGATCAACAACCGCGACCTGCGCACGTTCGAAACCGATCTCGGCGTGACCGAACACCTCTTGCCGAGCGTACCCGCGGGGACGCTCGTGATCAGCGAGAGCGGCGTGCACGAACCGAGCGACATCGCGCACCTTTACGCGCTCGGTGCGCGCGGCTTTCTGATCGGTGAGGCGCTCATGCGCAGCGACGATCCCATCGCCTTCGTCGACGAGCTTAAGACGGCCGTCGCCGGCGGGTGAACGCGCCGCAGCGCACGCGGATTAAATTTTGCGGGCTGACGTGCGCGGCCGACGTGGCCCTCGCGATCGAAGCGGGCGCGGACGCGGTCGGGTTCATCACCGCGCCGAGTCCGCGCCGGGTCGAACTCGAGCTGCTGCCGGAATTAGCGGCGGCGGTTCCGGCTTTCGTCACTAAGATCGGCGTCACGGTGTCGCCCGGCGAAGCCGAAGCGGCGCTCCTGCTTGATCTCGGCTTCACGCTGCAGTTTAGCGGCGACGAACCGGCGGAACTCTGCGAACGATTAGCGCGGGGCCGCGCGTACCTCAAGGCGTTTCACGTTCGGCCGCTTGCGAACGACGCACCGGCGCCGGCCGCGCGCGGCGGCTATCTGCATGCGACGTGGCTGTTCGACTCGCGCGTCGATGCGCGGTACGGCGGCACGGGCGTGCCGTTCCTCTGGCAGCTCGTCGAAGCCGCCGCGGCGAGCCGGCCCGTCGTCGTCTCCGGCGGATTAACGCCGGAGAACGTCGGCGCGTGCATCCGCAGCGTCCGGCCGTATGCGGTCGACGTGCGCAGCGGGATCGAGACCGCGGGGCGCAAGGATCGCGCGAAGATGTTCGCCTTCGTACGCGCCGTGCGCGAAGCCGACGCGGAGGACGAGCGGCGCCCGGCCGCGGTTACGAGCGTTCCGCGATAGCCGCTTCGAAACGGCGGTCGGGAACGAACCACATGATCGCGACGGCGACGATGAGGCCGTCCGAGATGAACGGTGAGACGAACGCGAGCGCGATGGCGAAGGCGTAGAGCACGAGCGACGCCTTGCCTTTGAAATCGGTTTCGACCGCCTTCGCAAACGCCGTCCCCGGGCCGTTGACAACGAACAGCGCCTGCTGCAAGAGCGAATAGGCCAGCGCGTCGAGGAGCAGGTTCGAGGCGTAGCACGCCGCGGGAACGGAGGCCGCCGGGTTCGCGCCGAGCCAGCTCGTGGTGAACGGAACGAGCGAGAGCCAAAACAGAAGATGGAGGTTGGCCCACATGACGCGACCGTCGATACCGCGCGTGGCGCGCAGCATGTGATGGTGGTTATTCCAATAGATGCCGACGAAGACGAAACTCGACACGTAGGCCGCGAACGTCGGCCCAACCTCGCGCAGGGACCCGAGGCCGGTTCCGTGCGGCGGCTTGAGATCGAGCACCATGATCGTGATGATGACGGCGATGACGCCGTCGCTGAACGCTTCGAGCCGCGAGGCATCGGTCGAGAATTGCGGCTTGCCTTGCACCGTTCGTTCTCCCACGCTTCCGAGTTCGGTGCCGTCGAAGCGACGGCGAGCGATCGCAGCGCACTTCCGTTACCTGCGACCGCACGTCCTCCGCGAGCGAGGACGCCGCCGGACGGGTGCCGATCGGCGGCGTCGGCGGCGCGAGCGCTTCCTACCCGACGCGTTCGGCTTCCCGCTGGGTCGCCGCGAAGTAGTGGCCCGCTTCGAGATCTTCGATCAGTCCGGGATGGGTCGGCTCCCAGCCGAGGGTCTCGCGCGTGAGCGCGCTCGAGGCCGGCGAATCGATGCCGATGAACCCCGCCATCCAGCCGAAATGCTCGTCCGCTCGTTCGGGCGGAACCGAGACGACGGGCACACCGAGGTGCCGCCCGATCACGGCGGCGAGCGTGCGGAGCGGGATCCCTTCCTCGGCGACGGCATGCACGGCGCTGCCGGCCGGCGCCGCTTCCAGCGCGAGCCGGATGAGTTTCGCCGCATCGAGGCGATGCACGGCCGGCCAACGGTTCGCTCCGTCGCCGATGTAGCCGGCCGCGCCTCGCTCGCGCGCGATGGCGATGATCTGGGACATGAAGCCATGGTCTCCGGCGCCGTGCACCGACGGGGCGAACCGCAACACCACCGGCCGGACGCCGCGCGTCGCGTAGGCGAGCCCCGCCTGCGCCGCTTCGTGGCGCACCGCTGCGAGACTGCCTTCGGCCGGCCAATCGCGTTCGGTCGCCGTGCGGCCCGCTACGAGCCCGAGGACGCCGGCCGCGATGAGCAATGGCCGGCCGGTGCCCTCGAGCGCGGCCGCGAGCGTCTCGATCGCCTGACGATCGATCCGCAGCGATTCGGCGAAATTCGTGAAGTCGTGGATGAAGCCGAGATGGATCACCCCGTCAGCGGCCGCCGCGCCGGCGCGCAGCGCATCGAGATCTTGCAGGTCGCCGCGGACGACCTCGGCTCCCGCTGCGGCGAGCGCGCGTGCCGCCGCCTCGGCGCGCGCCCGCCCGATAACG
>CAXUFI010000239.1:2838-4388 GCA_964250245.1 uncultured bacterium | reverse complement strand
CTGCCCGCCGGCCGGGGCGTCACGCCGCGGCGCGCGGGCCGGATCGGGCCCGATCGTCGCGGGCTCGTCCGCCGTTACCGGCCGCGCCGGCCAGACGATCGAATCGGTCAGCAACCCGTTCCCATGTTCGATCGTGCGCACGAGCTGCCGCCGGTCGAGGTTCAGGCGCACCGCCTCGCGCACCGGCCGGTCCGCCAGGCTCCCCGGCGCCAGCATGAAGTCGAGGTGGGTCGTGCGCAGACCCGGCTCGCTATCGCCGCGCACGCCGGCGAGCGCCGCGACTTGCCGGAGGTACGGCGGCGGTATCAGCGGCCACAGATCGATCTCGCCGGTACGCAATTGCGCGAGCACCGTGTCGCGCGAACCGATCAGTTTGTAGGTAACGTGTTGCAACTTGGGACGGCCCCGCCAATAATACGGATTGGGTTCGAACTCGATGCTGTCGCCGCGTTTCCAAGCAACGATGCGGAAGGGCCCGATGCCGACCGGTTTCGCATTGTACGGGGCGTCGTCGATGTTCGGTAAGCGCGCGAGCAGATGGGCGGGCAAGAGGCATGGGCCGCCGCCGGCCGGCGTGAACGACATCGGCACGAGCGCGGCGTAGGGCCGGCGCAACACGTAAACGACGGTGTAGCGACCGGGCGTCTCGACGCGGCGTAGGACGTTCCAGCCCTCGGTGCCGCCGCTCTCGTTATTCGCCGGATTGAGGATCGCCGCGATCGTGAAGGCGACGTCGCGCGCGTCGAACGGCGCACCGTCGGACCAGCGGACGCCACGCCGTAAATGCCACGTGATGCGCAAGCCGTCGCGGCTCACGCCGCCGTTGCGCAGCGACGGCACCTCGGTGATGAGTTCCGGACGCAGCCGGCCCGCGCGGTCGTAGCGCATGAAGTACGCGAGCGCGAGCTGCCCGACGTCGTCCATGGTCGCGCTCGCCGTGAGGTGCGGATTGAGGGCGGGCAGATCGCCCGCGCCGTCGGCGATGCGTAGCGTGTGCCGCTCCCGGCCGGACGCGCCGCAGCCGGCGAGCGGCCAGCAGAGCGAAAGCGCGAGCGCCAGAGCCACCGCCGCCGGTCTCGTCGTCACCCCCGCCATGCGAGATATTTCTGCACCCCGTACTGTTACGCTCGAGCGTTCCGGGACATCGTCGGCGGGGGCGGTCCGGTGCGGACCGACCGAAATTTGCGCTCGGGCGGAATCGAACCGCCAGCCTAGGGCTTAGGAGTCCCTCGCTCTATCCAATTGAGCTACGAGCGCGTGCGTGCGGCATACTCTGGCGCCGGCGGGGAAACCTCGTCGGCAGCAAAGGCGCGGCTCGCCGCCGAAGCCGAAGCGTCCCGCAACCTAAAGCGGAGCCGCCGACACAAAGGACGACCGATTTGAGTCTCGCGTCTGGTGCGTTGCAGCCCATGAATACCGCTCCCGCCGATTTCTCCATCGAACGCGATCTTCCGGAGGGGTTCGCGCAGTTTTACCGGCCGCTGCACGAACGCTTCACACCGCGGCAGCAGGCGCTCGCGACGGCGCGCAAGGCCGCGCTCCGCGCCTCG
>CAXUFI010000239.1:0-2828 GCA_964250245.1 uncultured bacterium | reverse complement strand
CGCTCGCCGGCCGGCTGCCCGATTACAGCGCGCCGTCACCGGCGACGACGGAGCCCTGGTCGATCGACTTGCCGCCTTGGTGCCGCGATCAGCGCAATCAGATGACCGGCCCCGCGGACGACGGCGATCTGGTGGTCAAGATGCTCAACTCCGGAGCGCCCGGCGTCATGCTCGATCTCGAAGACTCGATGGCGAACGGCTGGCCGCAGCTGCGCGCCGGTATGGATAACGTCGTCGCCGCACTCTACGGCGAGTTGACGTACGAAGATAAGAAGCGCGGCCGGACGGTCGCGATCGAGCCGTCGGACACGGTCATCTGGACGCGCGTCCGCGGGTTGCATCTGAGTCAAGCCGGGATCTATGCCGACGGTCTCACCTCCGCCTCGCTCTTCGACGTCGCGCTCCTGGCGTACCGGCTCGATCTGTCGCGGCTCGCGCAGCCGCTCGCGATCTATATTCCGAAAACGGAAGCCGCCGAAGAGGGACTCTGGTGGCGCGACGTCTTCGCAGAACTCGCGACCCGCAAGGGTCAAGCCCAGAATTATATCAAGTGCATGGCGCTCGTCGAATCGCACCCGATGGCCTTCGCGCTCGAAGAGTTCGCCTATAATTTACGCGACCACTTACTGGGGCTCAATCTCGGACGCTGGGACTACATGGCGAGCCTCATTCACTTCAACCTCAACGATCCGGCCTGGGTGCTGCCCGATCGCAACACGATACCGCACGACGTTCCATTCTTCCAAAACCTGCGCACGCTCATTCCGTCGATCACGCACAAGCACGGCATGCTCGCGATCGGCGGCATGACCGCGCTCTTTCCGAGCCGCGACGATGCCGCGCTCAACGAGCGCGCGCTAGGCGTCCTCGCGCAAGATAAGAAAAACGAAGCGAACTGCCTGATGGACGGCGCGTGGACGGGACATCCCGATCAGAACGCCGTCGCCGTCGCGCAATTTCCGCCTCCCAATCAGCTCGCCTCGTACCGCGACGATTACGTCGCCCGGCCCGATATGCGGCCGTCGATCTCCGGGGTCGGCGCGCGGACGCTCGAGGGTACGCGCGCCGCGGTCCGGACGGTCATTCGCTACCGCAACGGCTATCTAAACGGAAAAGGCGCGAGCCTGCTCGACGGTTATATGGAGGATCTCGCCACCGACCGCATCTACCGCTTGATGATCGCACAACGGATCGCACACGGCATGCACGCCCCCGCCGACGTGACGAAGCTCTTCAATGAAGAAGTCGAAAAACTCATCGTTTCCGGAAAGGACGCGGGGACGCCGGAGACGCTGCGCGAGGCGCGCGAGCTGTGCGAAGCGATGATCGCTACGAGCGCGTTCGATCCGGTCTAGCTCGAATGTAGCTCTCGGCCGTGCGCAGGCTCAGCGCCATGATCGTCAACGCCGGGTTCGCGGCGAGCGAGCTCGGAAAGATTGAGTTATCGCAAATCCAGAGATTGGCGACGTCGAAACTGCGGCCCGCGTGATCCACGACGGCGGTCGCCGCGTCGCGCCCCATCCGGCACGTGCCGATGGTGTGCGCCGAACGCGGGAACGATCGTACGTCGGCCGCGCCCGCGTATTCCCAAAGTCCGGTCATGAACTTCGCCGCGTGGCGCTGCATGTTCACTTCGTTCTCACCCGAGCCGAAGTGCACGCGAGCTTTGCGGATGCCGTCTTCGTCCACTTCGTCCGCCAGCTCGAGATAATTATCCGCGCGGGGCAGACATTCGCCGTTGATGCCGATGCCCGCGGCGTGGTTGTAACGCTCGAGATAATCGACCAGCGCCTGGCCCCATAAGCCGCCCGCGCGCGTCACCTGTTGGCCCCACGTCGCCGGCACGATCCCGAGGCTCTGCACGAGGTAGCCGCCGGCGAAGCCGGCATCCGCGGGCCGGAGCATATCTTCGGTGATCAGGGAGGACGGATACCCCTTATTGGGCCGCGTCTCGCGCTCGAACGTGCCCCACACTTGCGTCGCGACGTGGGCCATGTAATTGCGGCCGACCTGGCCGCTGGAATTGGCGATGCCGGCGTGCAGGAGTAACCGCGGCGTCTCGACCGCGCCCGCGCAGAGGAACACCGCCGCGCATCGTTGCCGTCGCTCGACGCCGCCCGTCCGGTAGAGGACCGCAACGATCCGGCCGTGCGTATCGAATTCGAACCCGTGCGCGACGCATTCGGCGCGAATCTCCGCACCCGCGCGAACCGCTACCGGCAGGTACGTGACGTCCATGCTGGTCTTGGCGCCGATGCGGCAGCCCTGATGGCAATAGCCGCAATTGATGCAGGCCGGCCGGACGGCACCGCCCGGCTGCGCGAAATTCTGCGAGACGACGGCCACGGGCGCGTCGGTGCTGCGCACGCCCTGCGCTTCGCAGGCGGCGTGCATGATTTGCGCCGGCGCGTTGCGCGCGACGGGCGGCAGCGGATAGTGACGCGTAGCGTCCCACGGGTAGGGCTCGGGACCGGAAACGCCGATGAACGCCTCGACGCTCGCGTAGTACGGCACGAGGTCGTCGTAGCCGAGGGGCCAGTCTTCGCCGACCCCGAACTCCGACCGCAATTGCAGGTCGCGCGGATCGGCCCGCGGGCAGAAGGCGCCCCAGTGCAGCGTCGAGCCGCCGACGCCCATACCGCTGTTGTTCGCTCCGAATACGTTGGGCGCGTCGCCCGCGCTCAAGCGCTCGCCCAGCCAGTAGATGCCGGAGGCGGCGAGTTCGTCCGCGGGATAGTCCTCGGGCGTCCAATTCCGGCCCGCTTCCAGCGCGACGGCGCTGCGGCCGGCGGCGGCCAGCCCGGGGGGGCGGGGGGCTCCCCCCGCGG
>CAXUFI010000238.1:0-4393 GCA_964250245.1 uncultured bacterium | reverse complement strand
GCTCGAGGAGCGTGCGCGGCCCGGCGTCGAGCACGCGCTCGACGCGCGCCGCCCGGGCCGTGGCGAACGCTTCGCGCTCGATGCGAAAATCGCTCGGCCGCACGTACAGCGTCCGCGAATCGTACCGCACGGTATTTACCTCACCGAAGAAGGCCATCACGAACGGGTTGGCGGGTTCGGCATAGATGCGCCGGGGCTCGTCCTGTTGCTGCACGACGCCCTCGCGCATCACGATGATCCGGTCGGCGATCTCGAGCGCTTCGTCGCCGTCGTGCGTAACGAGCAGCGTCGTGACCTGCGTGCGCTCGTGCAGGGCGCGTAGCCAGCGGCGCAGATCCCGGCGAACGCTCAGGTCGAGCGCTCCGAACGGCTCGTCGAGCAGGAGCGTCGACGGCCGCGCCGCGAGCGCCCGCGCGAGCGCGACGCGTTGCCGTTGACCGCCGGATAACTCGTGCGGACGGCGGCGCTCGTACCCGGAAAGCTGGACGAGATCGAGCAGTTCCGCGACCCGCGCCGCGATCTCCGCCGCGGGCCGCTTGCGGACCGAAAGCGCGAAGCCGACGTTCTGCGCGACCGTCTGATGCGCGAACAGCGCGTAATTTTGGAAGACGAAGCCGACGTCGCGCCGGCCGAGCGGCAAATCCGTCACGTCCTTGCCGTCGAGCCGCAGCCGGCCGCGGTCGGGGATTTCGAACCCGGCGATGACGCGCAACAGCGTCGATTTCCCGCAACCCGACGGTCCGAGCAGCACGGCGAGCGTCCCGCGCTCGACGCGCAGATCGACGTCCCGCAACGCCCGGACCGCCCCGAACGACTTCGAAACATGTTCGACGACGACGCTCATCGTCGTCGCCGGGGGTCGCTCAGGGCCATGATGGTGCCTCCGAAAACGTGCGAAAAAAAGAAAAGCCCCCCGCCGGATCCGGCGAGGGGCGGAGCTACGAACGATTTCGTCTAGCGCGAACCCGACACCGGGCGGCTCGAGCCGCGGCAAC
Organism: uncultured bacterium; assembly: GCA_964250245.1. GTDB lineage: Bacteria > Vulcanimicrobiota > Vulcanimicrobiia > Vulcanimicrobiales > Vulcanimicrobiaceae > CAXTIY01. The sequence continues at coordinate 3,398 of CAXUFI010000238.1, read as the reverse complement.
ACGAAGGCCGACAACAGACGCGGGCGTACATCGCGCCGTTTATAACACGCGCGCTTCGGCAACGTCAACTCGCGCGCACGCGAACCTCCTGCAGACGCGGGCGGCTCCAGGCAGGCCGCGAACGCCGTTGATCGACGCGAGCTATATGTGAACGGCTCTATTCGACAGACCGAGCACCGGCTGTTACCGTCAGGGCGAGGACAAAAAAAGTAGTAGAAAAAGAATGCTACTTGTCGCGCGGCCGTTACCATAGCCGCCGGTGCGTTGACCTATCGCGATAGCGAGCGAGGGACGAGTCTTGGCCGACGGACCTACCCTTTCGAATATCGTCGGCGCGCGTGGCGACGAGGCCGACGGCGCGGAACTTCGCCTACGCCTCGAACGAGCGGCGGTACGGATCCGACGCTCGATCCTGACGACGATCGCCGGCGCGAAACTCGGCCACGTCGGCGGCGATCTCTCCGTGACGGACATCCTTACGACGCTCTTCTTCGGCGTTATGCACTACGATCCGGTCAACCCCGCGTGGCCGGAGCGGGACCGCTTCATTCTGAGCAAAGGTCACTGCTCGGTCGCGCTCTACTCGACGCTGGCCCTGGCCGGGTTCATCCCGGAATCGCTCCTGCCGACGTTCGCCGGGCCGCTCTCCGCGCTCAGCGGCCATCCCAACCGGCGTAAAGTGCCGGGCGTCGAGTCGAACACCGGGCCGCTCGGACACGGCCTGCCGGTCGGCGTCGGGTGCGCGATCGGCGCGAAGCTCGCGCGGGCTTCGTGGCGGACCTTCGTCGTGCTCGGCGACGGCGAATTGCAAGAAGGCAGCAATTGGGAAGCCGCCATGGCTGCCGGTCATCGCCGGCTCTCGAATCTAACGGCGATCGTCGATCGCAACCGTTTGCAACAAGGCGCGAAAACCGAAGATACGAACGAGCTCGAACCGCTCGCGGAAAAATGGGCGAGCTTCGGGTGGGACGCGGTCGAGATCAACGGCCACGATTACGACGCACTCTACGCGACGCTCTCCGCCCCGCCCCGCTCGAAGCCCCGCTGCGTGATCGCCCGAACGCACAAAGGTCGCGGCGTGTCGTTCATGGAGGACGGTGTCGAGTGGCATCATAAGGTGCCGTCCGCCGCGCAGGTCGAAGCGGCGCTCGCGGAGATCGCGCGTTGAGCGGCACGACGGTCGCTCCCGAATTCGACTGCCGGCAAGCGTTCGTCGCCGAATTAGCCGAACTCGCGCGCTCGGACGAGCGCATCGTCGCCGTTTGCAACGACTCGGTCGGCTCGAGCAACCTCGTCGCCTTCGCGGCCGAGTTTCCGCAACGCCTGATCAACGTCGGTATCGCCGAGCAGAATATGGTCGGCGTCGCCGCGGGGCTCGCGAACGCGGGCTACATCCCGTTCGTCTGTGCGGCGGCGCCGTTCCTGACGGGGCGGGCGCTCGAACAAATCAAAAGCGACGTCGCGTATAACGGTTACCACGTCGTGCTGTGCGGCATGAGCCCGGGCCTAGCATACGGCGAACTCGGACCCACGCACCATTCGATCGAGGATCTGTCGTGGTTGCGCGCGATCGCCGATTTGCACGTCGTCGTACCGGCCGATCCGCAGCAGACGCGTGAGGTCGTGCGGTGGGCTGCGCGCAGCGACCGGCCCGTCTACCTGCGTATCGGACGCGTGAAGGTTCCGGCGGTTACGCCGCCCGGCGTCACGTTCGAACTCGGCAAAGCCGACGTGCTGCGTGACGGCGGCGACGTCGCCCTCGTCACGACCGGCGTCATGGTGTCGCGGGCGCTCGCCGCAGCCGAGCTACTCGCACGCGACGGCATCGCCGCGCGCGTCATCAACATGACGACGATCGTCCCGCTCGATGAAGCGGTCATTCGCCGCGCGCGAGTTGCTCGCATGAGCGCGGGAGCGCTCGTCCTCGCGATCGATCAGGGCACGAGCGCGACCAAATGCGTCCTGGTCGACGAGGCGGGCACGATCGTCGCCCGGGCGTCGTCGCCGATCGGCCAAACGCATCCGCGGCCGGGATGGGTCGACCAGGACGCCGACGCCATTTGGCAGAGCGTAGCGGGGGCCACGGCTGCCTGTTGCACGGGCGTGGACGCCGGCCGCATCGTCGCGTTCGGGCTGAGCACGCAGCGCGAATCGGTCGTCGCCTGGGATCGCCGCTCGGGCGAACCGGTCGCGCCGCTCATGAGTTGGCAAGACCAGCGCACCGCGACGCGGTGCGACGCGTTGCGCACTCCGCACGTCGAAGCACTCGTCCGGGAAAGGAGCGGCTTGCCGCTCGATCCGATGTTTTCCGCGGCGAAAATGGCCTGGCTGCTCGACGCGGTCGATCCGAATCGCTCGCGAGCGAAGGCCGGACGCTTGTGTCTGGGCACCGTCGATTCGTGGCTGATGTACCGGCTCTCGGGCGAGCACGTTATCGAAGCCGGGAACGCCTCGCGCACGCAACTGCTCGATACGAGGAACGTGCGTTACGATGACGAGCTGCTCGCACTGTTCGATATTCCGCTCGCCGCGTTACCGGCGATCGTCGCCTCGAGCGGACCGTTTCCCGAGGTCGCCGCTCCCGCGCCGCTCTCGCGTTCGGCCCGCGTAACCGCGGTGATGGCGGACTCCCATGCGGCGCTGTTCGCGCACGGCGCCTTCGAGGCCGGTTCGTTGAAGGTTACGTACGGCACGGGATCCTCCGTGATGGGACTGCTCGTCACGCCGAAAGCGGTCGGTCCGGGCCTCTGCCTGACCATCGCCTGGCAAACCGGCACGACGGCGTTTGCAGCGGAAGGAAACATCTTGGCGACGGGTGCCGCGCTGCGTTGGCTCGCGGAGCTGCTCGGCATCTCCCCGCCGGAGCTGCTCGCTCTCGGCGCGGCCGCGCGTAGCGAAGGCGTTACGTTCGTGCCGGCTTTCAGCGGCCTCGGCGCGCCGTATTGGGATCGCGAGGCGGCGGGACTCCTCGCCGGTCTGACGCAGAAAAGCGGGCGCGCCGAAGTCGCGCGGGCGGCGTTGGAAGCGGTCGTCCATCAAGTGTGCGACGTGGTCGATGCGTTCGATGACGAAGTGAGCGCCACGCGGCGGCTCTTCGCCGACGGCGGGGCGACGCGGAACGATGCGCTCATGCAACTCCAAGCCGACGTTGCCGGCCGGCCGGTGCTGCGAGCGGAAGATGCCGAGCTCTCGGCCCTCGGCGTCGCGCACCTTGCGGGGATCGGCGCCGGGCTGTGGACCTGGAACGACGTGCGGCGGTTACCGCGCCGGCGCGATGCCTTCGATCCGTCGCTGCCCGAGCGGGGTCGCGCCGCCGAGCGCTCGCTCTGGGGAGCCGCGGTCGCACGCGCGCGCTTTGCAGCGGCGGAAGAAGCGCGCGTCCCGAGGGCCGCCCGGGC
>CAXUFI010000237.1:0-4399 GCA_964250245.1 uncultured bacterium | reverse complement strand
GCCCGGCATCGCCCGGCGCGTGCGCGCCGCGGCGCAGACGATCGGCGAACGGCTCGGCATCGTCGGCGCGTACTGCGTCGAATTCTTCGTGCGCGGCGATGATATTTTCGTCAACGAGATCGCGCCGCGCGTGCACAACAGCGGCCACTATTCGCTCGATGCGACGCAGATCTCGCAATACGAAGCGCACGTGCGCGCGATCTGCGGCTTGCCGCTCGTCGAACCCAAACTGTTCGCGCCGGCCGTGATGGTCAACATCCTCGGCGACGGCACGGGCGACGCGCTCGCGGGGATTCCGGAGTTGTTGCGCGATCCCGACGTCAAGCTGCACGTGTACGGCAAGCGCCATGCCGCGCTGCGCCGGAAGATGGGCCACTTCACGGTCCTCGCGCCGACAGTCGACGAGGCGCTCGAGCGCGCCGGCGCCGCCCGCGAACGATTATCCTGGCGAACCCCCGAGCGCGTCCTGACGCCGTAGCGCGAAGATGCTCGCGCGCGAACCAAGATTAAAAGTAGTTTGGCCAACCTCGCCCGGCGTCGACGAGGATGCATGCTCGGCGTTATTCGTTCGTACGTGAAGCCGGACTACGCGGGACCTTAAACGGCAACGTCGACCGGACCAGCGCGGAAAAGGCTGGTGCGAACGGCGAAGCATCCGGACGCTGTACGAGGGGTGCGTTCCCATCGTAACGAGCAGCAGCGCGATGGCGAGCCCGGCCGCGAGATTCGTCACCGTCGTTGCCTTTGAAGATCGGGGTACGACGCCTGCGCTCCGCCCCAGAGCAGGAGCGCGGCGCTTATAAACGTCGAGTATGGCCGATAATGGATGACGGCATAATATCAGCCCCAGAGTCCCGAGGGCAACGGTGCCGAGAGCTCTCGTCCCCTCTACTGCTTTGTCGGGCGAGCGCCGTTATTAGCGGCAAAGCGCTTTCGCCGACGACTATGTTCGAGTTCGAGCCGATGCGCAAACTCGTTATTCCGCACACCTTCGCTAGCATAAAGAACGATTCGAGAGCGCTCGATAAGCCGGGCCGATGCAGCACGGCTCTGGACGCTCCGCTCGAGCTTACGCTTCTCGGAGGTGGTCAAGGAGATTGATTCGGCAACTCGCATAGTAATCGGGTCCGCACGTGCCGATAACCGACAATCTGCTTGAACGGCCTACACGAGATGGCGGCGATATGAAGACGATCGACCAAGCAATGGCGGCCCGGAAGGCGCGGTTGACGCTTTTGCGCCCGGTGACGGCCGCCAGTGCGGCGGCGCTCGCGCACTGGTATGATGTCGAGCTGACGTATTCGTCCAACGCGATCGAGGGCAACACCCTCACGCGGATCGAGACGGCCGTCGTTCTCGAGAAGGGGATCACGGTCAGCGGGAAGCCGCTACGCGATCACCTGGAGGCGGTCGGGCATAAGGACGCGCTGGACTACGTTCGGCAGCTCGCGCGAGAGAACGAGCCCATCCGAGAAATCGACATCCGCCGGCTACATGAGCTGGTCATGGTTCGCGTAGATCCGGTCGAGGCCGGCAAGTACAGCGACCATCAGCGCCTGATCGGCGGCTCCCAGGTCGTGCTGCCTCCGGCGCATGAGATTGCGCCGCTGATGGCCGATTTCGCAAGCTGGCTTCAAGCCGCGAAACCAAGTGCCGAGACCGCATTCGCGGCGCATGCGAAGTTCGAGACGATTCACCCGTTCTCTGACGGTAATGGGCGCACGGGTCGGCTGCTGATGAATCTGCTGCTGATGAAAAGCGGTTATCCGCCCGTCGTCATCGGGCCGGAGCATCGCGTCGCGTACCTCGAGGGACTCGAAACGCTGCAGCTCCGTAACGATCTATTGCCCTACCGGCAGTTTATGGCGGAGAGGCTCGCGGTCAGTCTTGACCATCACATCGAGGTTCTGAGTCGCAGTCAGAAGCAAAGCCCGACCTCTACATCGCCACTGTAGAGCTCTTGCCGGGGCATCACCCTCTCCCCCCGATGGCTGCGCAAATCACGCGCTCGATTTCGGTGCCGGCATGTAGATGTTCGTCTCGAGGCTCGGGATCGATCGGCAAGACAAGGTGCCGGGCGCGCATGACGATCACCCGCCGGCCCGCGTGTTTGCAGCGCTACATGGATCGACTATAATCGTGGCCTGACGTTCGACGGTGGCTACGGCGACGCGGAAACCTCGATGAAGGTTAACCCGAATGCCAGAATTCTGACGGCGGAGAACGCCTATGCTACCGGGTCACGCCGAGCGGTCGCGTTCGCTAAATCTACGAGGTATCTATGGGTTGGTGTCGATGCCGCCGGAGGGCAGCCGGACTTGCGGAAACACGGCTTTCCGGACATCGCAGAGATTTTCACAGTAAAACGTTTCGTCCGTGAGCGATCAGCCTAGCCCCGGCTGGCGCAAGGTTCGAAGCGAACCTTCGGAGGTCTGGATATTCTGTTGCGGCGGCCGGCGCGCGCGCGTCGTGCAAGTGAAGCTGCACGGTGAATATCGGTTTTGAACGTTCAGCCTTTATTGCCGGCAGCACGAGAGTCGGCGGCGGCGGATGCTGCAAGGTCGGCGGATCGCAATGCTTGCAGCCGAGCGCGTCGGGTGGGGATCGGAACCGCCATCCGGGAGGCTGCGCGGGGCGAACGTGCTGGCGCTGGCGCAACATGAGAATGCGTCGATCGCGTGGGTGTGTCCGACACGGACGCTCGATCGCGTCGAATTTGAGGACGAAGGCATTCGTGCGCCGGGAGCCCTAAAGAAACTTCGCCGAGAAGGGGAGTCGATCGTTCGCCGAAGCCTGCGGTGGTGGCTGTGTTATTTTAGGCGGCGGGCTGTGCTTTACGAAATCGACCGAATGGACGCCGACCCGCAACGGTACGTCCGCTCGGCGACACGGCGGCGAATCAGGGGACGCGCACGACAAGAAGGCTAGTGTTCCTGCGTGAACTGAGGCCCTCGTTCTTCGACGTCGGCTAGGCGCCGTTCGCGCAATTGTGTAGGGGGTGCCGGGCTTAAACGCCGGGCGCCAGCTCGTATGCGCTCTGCTAACGTCGGACGGCGCCGGCGTGCGGTCGACGCGACGCTCTCGCCGGAATCTCCCGCTCGGGGAGCGAGGGTACGGTTGCCATCGCATGATCTCTATCACGCCCTCACAAAATTAAGCCGTCGTGCTGACTCTTCCAATGTTGACACGGAAGGCGGTCCGAACAATCGGTCAAGCTCACGATGACTTATTAGATTATCAAGCGTACTTCGTCGCGCGCGAGGTGCTGGTCGAGCACGGCTACTCGCTTTCGGCGACGAGCGTTCGCGGCTTCGGCGGAATCTCGGTGAAGGCCATCGGCCGGTCCCAGAAATCGTGACGGCGCGCCGCGCGCCGCGCGGCATCGGGCGGCGGCGGAACGCCGAGTTCGAGCGCGCGCGCGTAGACGGCGGCATAGGCGTCGAGCATCCGTTCGAGCGAGAAGTCGCGCTCCACGCGCGCGCGGCAGGTGCGCCGGTCGAGCGACGCGAGTTCGGGGACGCGAGCGGCCGCGTCCGCCGCGGAATCGCAGAGGAAGCCCGTCACGCCGTCGACGACGATTTCCGGAATCGAGCCCATGCGCGCGCCGAGGACGGGCGTGCCGCAGGCCATCGCCTCGATGAGCGTGAGACCGAATCGCTCGGGGCGCGTCGTCATGTGCACGAGCGCGAGCGCGCCGCCGAGCAACCGGTCGCGGGCTTCGCGTTCGACCGCGCCGAGAAATTGGACGCGATCGCCGTCGATGTGGGGCGCGACCTGCGTTTCGAAATATTCCCGGTCCTGCGGGATCGCCGCGATCTTGAGCCGCACCCCGGCGCGCCGCGCGACCTCGATCGCGAGATGCGTCCCTTTCTCGGGATGGAAGCGGCCGAGAAAAACGAGATAGTCGCCGGGCCGCTCGACGAACGTGAAGCGCGCCGGATCGACGCCGTTATAGGTCGTGGCGAGATAATCGAGGCCCGGATCGCGATCGGCCTCGCTGATCGAACAGTAGAAGCTGCGGCCGGCGGCGGCATAATACGCCGCGAGAATTTGCGGCGTCGAGAAACCGTGAATCGTCGTGAGCATCGGCGGGGCGCTCGTCGCGAGCGCGTACGTGAGCGGCTTCCAATCGAAGTTATTGTGGATGAGGTCGAAGTCGCCGGCGCGCGCGAAGAGTTTGGCGATGTGCAGCGCGCCGTAGACGTCGCCGTCGAGCGCGGGATCCTCGTTGATCCCGACCGGAATTACGGATTCGAGTTTGCATTGCGTGCGCGAGTTGCCGGTGGCGAAGAGCGTTACATCGAGTCCGCGCGCGCGCATCCCCTCGGCGATATCGAAGGCGATCTGCTCCCATGGGCCGTAGCCGGCGGGCGGCACGGGCCACGAGATGGGTGCGAGC
>CAXUFI010000236.1:0-4400 GCA_964250245.1 uncultured bacterium | reverse complement strand
CTCCAGCACCGTGCCGGCCCCCGCCAGCGCCGCGGCGAGATCGTTCGTGACGATGCCGAGCGTGCGCCGCAAGTCCGCCACGTTCCACAGTTCGCGACCGAGGATGCGGATGAAGCTCCCGGGCGACCGCACCGGATAGAGTTCGCGCGTGAGCAGTTTGAGCAGCGTCGATTTCCCGCAGCCGTTGGGCCCCACGATCGCGACGCATTCGCCCCGCTCGATCGCGAGCGACACGTCCTCGAGCACGCGCCGGCCGGCGCGAACGACGTCGACGCGGCGCAACTCCAAGAGCGGCGGTTCGGCGTTCAATCCTCGTCCGTCGCGCAATCGAGGTGCGGCGCGAGCGGCGGCGCGGCGAGCGTATCCGTCGCGAAGAACGCGTCGGCGTCGCGCATCGCCGCGGCGTAGAGGGCATCGATGCGCGCGGAGACGTCGAGCACCGCCGCCGGCGGCGGACCGCCGTCGCCCACGAGATCGAGCCCGAGCAGATTTTCGCGCACGCGCCCGGGCCGGCCGATCGAATCTTCGTCATTATGGTAATCGGCGGTCAGCTCGGCGCGCACGGTCCGCGCCCGCGCGACGACGGCCGGGAGGCTCTTCTTCTGCGCCGCCGCGATCGTCGCATCGAGCCGATCGAGCGCCGTATCGACCGCCGAAAGCTTCGCCGTTTCGGCCGCTGCGAAGGCGTGCGCCGCCGCGTACTGCGCGGGCGTGTACGAGACGCGCGGATCGGCGCGAACCTCGAGCGAACGCACGAACGAGCGGCCCCCGAGCGTCATCTCGATCGTATACGTTCCCGGCACGACGAGCGGCCCCGACCGCGCTCCCTTATACGCTTCGCGCGCCGCGCCGTTCCAGCGCAGCGGGCCGTCCTCGCGCAGATCCCAAGCCGCGCGGTTGAGCCCGCGGTCGTTCGTGACGAACGGCACCGGCTTCCCTTCGGCGCAGCGCTCGCCCGCGATCGTGCGCACGAGCGTGTGGCGCGCGTCGTAGACGCGGATCGCGGGCGCACTCGCACCGGGCACCGCCTGGTAGAACGACACCAGAGCGCCCGCGGGGACGTTCTTCGCGTAGAAATTCGTGTAGGTCGCTTCTTCATCTCCGTGCCGGGTGAACGCGTACGCGGGACGCGGCGCGAACAGCGCGGCCCCGGAACGCTGCGCCGCGGGCAACCCCTGCACGGCGGCCAGATCGTCGAAGACGTAGAGCGAGCGGCCGTGCGTCGCCACCAGCAGATCGTTCCAGCGCGGCTGCAAGCGGATATCGTACACGGGCGCGGGCGGCAAGCCGGGGTCGAACGGACGCCAGTGCGCGCCGCCGTCGTACGAGAGGTAGAGTCCGTTCTCGACGCCGGCGTACACGAGCCCGGGCTCGCGCGTATCGGGCCGGATCGCGCGCACGGGCTCGTCCGGCGGCAAGCCGTTCGTAACGCTCGTCCAGTGCGCGCCGAAGTCGTGCGTGACGAACGCGTACGCTCGCCGGTCGCCGAGAAAGTGCCGGTCGAGCGCGGCATAGGCGGTCCCGTCGCGCAACGTGGACGGCGCGACGATCTCGAAGCGGCCGTACGGCGCGGGCCCGGGCGGCGTGACGTTTTGCCAGTGCGCGCCGGAATCGCGCGTGAGCTGGACGAGACCGTCGTCGGTGCCGACCCAAATCTCGCCCCGGCCGAGCGGCGACCCTTCGATATCGAGAATCGTGTCGCTGTACTCGGCGCCCGACACGTCGAACGCGAGCGGTCCCCCCGAGGGCTGCTGATGCGCTTTGTTATTGCGGGTCAGGTCGGGACTGATCGGCTGCCACGTCCGGCCACGATCGCTCGTCGCGAACACGACGTTACCGCCGAACCAGACCGTTTGCGGATTCCACGGTGCGAACGCGAGCGGCGACGACCAGTTGAAGCGGTACTTCCCGGCGCTGGAATCGAAGGCTTCGGCCGCCGTCGGCAGCCACGGCTGCACGTTCGTGTTGCGCTGCGAGCGCCGATCGTAGAGCGTGAGCGAGCCGTCTTGCGACGCGGTCCACACGACGCCGGCGTCGCTCGGATCGGGCCACGTCCAGACGCCGTCGCCGCCGACGACGCTCTCCCACTGACGGTTGGAATTTCCCGCAGCATCGAGCGCGCTCGACGGTCCGCAAAACGCGCTGTTGTCCTGCAGCGACGCGCAGACGCGGTACGGCGTGCCGTCGTCGTACCCGACGTGATAGACCTGGCCGAGCGGCAAATTCTCGGAGAACGACCAATGTTCGCCGTCGAGCGTCAGCGCGTAGCCGCCGTCTTCGCCGACGATGATCCGCGCCGGATCGTCCGGCGCGATCCAGATGCTGTGATAATCGACGTGCACGGCGTCCTTGGCGACTTCGTGAAACGTCGCGCCGCCGTCTTTGCTTTCGGAGAGCATTTCGGAGACGGCGAAAACGTGATCCGCGTCCTTCGGGTCGACCGCGACGTGCGTGAAGTAGAACGGCCGCTGATCGGCGAGCGTATCGTGCGAGACGAGTCTCCACGTCGCGCCCGCATCGTCCGAACGCCAAAGGATGCCGGCTTTGGATTCGATCAAGGCATAGACGCGCTTGGGATCGCTCGCGGCGACGGCGAGCCCGATGCGCCCCGTCGCACCGGGCGGCAGGCCGGCGCCGGTGAGGCGCCGCCACGTCGCGCCGGCATCGCTCGATTTATACAGGCCGTCGGCGGGGCCGCCGCTCGTGAACGTCCACGGTACGCGCCGGAACTGCCACAGGCCGGCATACATCACGCGAAAGTCGTGCGGATCGACGGCGAGATCGCTCGCACCCGAAGACGGACCGGCGTAGAGCGTGCGCGACCAGGTTCGGCCGCCGTCGTTCGTGCGATAGACGCCGCGGGCCGGCGAGTCGCGAAAGAAGTCGCCCATCGTCGCGACGACCACGCGCCGCGAATCGTGCGGGTCGACCGCGATGTGCGAGATCTGCGCCGTCTCGCGCAGCCCGGCGCTCTGCCACGTCGTTCCGCCGTCTCCCGAGCGGTACAGCCCGGCGCCCGCGATGACGTCGTTGCGCGGATTCGTCTCGCCGGTACCGACCCACACGACGTCGTCGTTCTGCGGATCGAGCGCGATCGCGCCGATCGACGCGACGTGCGTGCTATCGAAAACCGGCTTCCACGACGCGCCTCCGTCGAGCGTCTTCCACACGCCGCCGCCCGCGGCGCCGAGATAGTACAGTTTCGGATTACGCGCGGACCCGACCACGACCGCCACGCGGCCGCCGGAGATCGCGGGGCCGAGCGACCGCCAGCCTAAGCGATTGTACGGCGGGGGCGGAACGGTCGGCGACGGTGCGGGGCTCGCGGACGTGCCCGGCGGCCGTTCCTCATTTTGCGCGAAGAGCGCGCCGCTCGCGACGGCCGACACGCCGAGGAAGAACGCGAGCGGAAGCAGACGGCGAAACACAGAGCATCCTTTACGAGCTGCGCGCGATGTTGGGCGCCCGCGGGAACGTTCCTCGCGCCGCTAATACGCGAGCGCCGCGCCCGTGAGACGGCGTTCGTCATGGGCGGCGGTGATGCGGCCGCTGCCGGGATCGATAGCGATCGCGTTTGCGCTCGAAAGCCGCTCTTCGTCATCGAAGCGGTAACCACGGGCCTGCAATTGCGCTTTAACGTCCGGCGCGAGCGCGCCCGGCTCGTCGAGAACGGTGTCCGGTAACCACTGCTCGTGCAGGCGCGGCGCGGTCATCGCGTCGCCGACCGGGATGCCGTACGAGACGACGTCGCGCACGAGATCGAGCGTCGTCGTGATGATGTGCGGACCGCCCGCCGCGCCCGCGATCAATTCGGGTTTGCCGTCACGGACGACGATCGTCGGGGCCATCGACGATAACGGACGCCGGCCGGGAGCGACTTCGTTGAGCGACCCTTGCACGAGCCCGAATTGATTGGGTTTGCCGGGCGCGGTCGCGAAGTCGTCCATCTCGTCATTGAGCAGCACGCCCGTATCCCCCGCGACCGCCCCGCAACCGAAGTTCGAATTGAGCGTGTAGGTAACCGCGACGGCTTCGCCGTTACGATCGATTACGGAATAGTGCGTCGTGTTCGTACCTTCGTGCGAGGCGAGCGCCGGGTGGATTTGCGTCGACGGCGTGGCTCGCATCGCATCGATCGACGCGCGTTCGGCCGCGACGTGCGCGGGCGAGAGCAGCGCCGCGGCGGCGGACGGCACGAAGTCGGGATCGCCGAGAAACGTGTTGCGATCCGCGAACGCCCGCCGCTCGGCTTCGAGTTCGTAATGGACGTCGTCTATGGAGCGGCGCGGCTCGGGCGGCGTGAGACCCAGAATCGCGAGCGTCTCGCACATGACCGTTCCGCCGGAACTCGGCGGCGGCGACGTGATGACTTCGGCGCCCGCGAACGGACACCGCAGCGG
>CAXUFI010000235.1:0-4415 GCA_964250245.1 uncultured bacterium | reverse complement strand
TGCGATCGTCGTACGACCACGCGGCCGCGGTCTCGGACCAGGGTCCGGGCGGCGTAAGCGCCCGCCGCCGCCCGCCGCCGGCCGCGATGACGACGAGGTGCGCGTGACGCGCGAACGTCTCGCCTTCACCGTTGACTTCGAAATCGAGCCGGTCGGTGCGCCGGATGTCGGAGGTCGCATAGCGGGCGGGGAGCGGCTCACCCGCCGCCTTCGCATCGAGTTCGGTTTTCGGCGCCGGATCGACGCTCGTCGCCGAATACAAGATGCGCGTCCCGGCGTGCGACCAGCGCGGCGCCGCCGCGCCCTGCGCTTCGTTCGTCAGCCGGACGGCTTCGCCGCCGCTAAGCGCGATGCGATAGATTTGCGCGTGGCCGCCGTCGAGCGAACGCGTGAAAGCGAGCGCGCCGTCGTCGGGCGACCACTGCGGGTCGCCGTCGTCGTATCCGCCCGTTAACGCGTGCAGTCCGGAGCCGTCGCCGTTCACGACGTAGATCGCACGCCGGTAGGCGTTGCGAACGACGTCCAGGCGGCAGACGACGAATGCGACGCGGTCTCCGCGGTGCGAGATCGCCGCCGTCGAGACGTAGGCGATGCGCGCCAGGTCTTCGGGTGTCGTTCCGGTACGTTCGCCCGCGCCGCCGGGCGCGCGCGTGAAGAAAAAGAGAACGAGCGCCACGATGGCGCTCGCCGTCCGCGAGCGGAGAGGCATCGCGATTCTCTACGCGCAGCTGCGAGACGGTACCCGCTCGCCTCTGCCGCCGAAAAAAACGTAAAGGAAAATGGGGCGAAGAACGCCTACGCTAGCGCACCACGATGAGCGAGTTCGACACGCGTCCGCGAGGGACGGTCATGCACGGCGCGTTCCGGCATTTCGCGCACGCCGAGTGCGCGCTGCGCGTACTCAAGAACGCGGGCTACGTGCGCTCGCAGATCGAGCCGGGGAGCGACGCTTCCGGCACGGCGCCGGCGGTGCTGACGGTCGATGCCGCGGCGACCGGCGCCGCCCGCGCGGCCGAGATCTTGCTGGACTTCGGCGCGGAGGTCCGCTACGCGCCCGCTGCCGCTGCACCGTTACCCGGCGTCGCAGAGCCGTCGCCGCAGCCCGAGAAGCCGCGCAATCGCAGGGAAGCGCGGGCGCAAGCCGGCAAACGCGTCGCGGCTCCCGAGGAAGTGATCATAAAGACGCGCGGCAGCGACGTCATGCCGCTTGGGGAACCGTTTGCCTGGCGGGAAGTGCCGGCCGAAGGGGGAGCGTAGCCGCGGCGCTTAGGGTCCGAGCACGACGCGCACGAAATTCTCCGGATGGATGTACGTTCGAAAAGCATCCTGCACCGCGGCCGCGTCGGTATCGATGACGTGCTGCGCGTCGACCCGGTTCTGGTCGAGCGGAAAGTTGTTCTCCGCGTCTTCGAGGAGCGCGCTGCCGATCGCGCTCTCCGACGAACCGCCCGTTACCGTGCGGCGGACGATCGACGCTTTCGCGAGCGATAATTCGAAGTCGCCCGCGGGCCGTTGCTTGACCGTGCCGATCTCGTCGTCGATGAGCGAGACGATCCGCTCCGTATTCGAGGGCAGGCAGCCGAAGCGAATCGAGAATTGCGAACGCGTCCGGTCGGCGGATAATTCGGACGAGATGCTATACACCAGCCCCGCCTCCTGACGCAGATCGCGGAAGAGACGGCTCTGCTCCGGCCCGAGCGAACCGCCGCCGAGGATCGCGTTGCCGAGTAACAACGGATAGTAGCTCGGCGACGAGCGGTCCAGTTCGACGATCTGCTGCAGCGTCACGTCGTCCTGTCCCGCCGAGGGCAGCGAGAGCGCGACGTCGGCCGGCGCGTTAAGCGGGATCGCGGGCAGATCGAGCGAGAGCACCGCCCCCGTTCCGCGCCAATCGCCGAACGCCCGGCCGACGGCCGCCAGCGCGGCGTCGGAGCTGATGTTCCCGACGACGACGATCGTCGTCAGGTCGGGCCGCATCGTCGCCGCATAGTAATTCCGCACGTCGTCGAGCGTCAGCGCGGACAGCGTATCGATCGTCGGCCGGCGCAGCGCCGGGTCGCCCGGCGGCAGTAATTTAACGGCGGCCCTGCGCTGCGAGACCGTACCCGTGCTGTTGAGCGACGTGCCGAGCTGTTCGATCGTGCGGCGGCGCGCCGCTTCGAAGGTCGCCGTATCGAACCGCGGGTGCAACTCGTTATCGGCGAGCAGCGCGATGGCGCGCGACGCCGACGCCGACGTCGCTTGCAAGCCGAAATCCGTTCCTCCGGCGACCGCCGCGTCGAGAGCGTCCTGGGCCCGGTTGAACGCCGCGCGGTCCAGCGTCTGCGTGCCGTAATCGTACATCGCGGCCAGCACGGAGGCGACGCCCTCCTTATTCGGCGGCTCTTGCACCGCGGCGTTCGTGCGGGTGTTTCCAAAGAGAAAGACCGAGTCCGAAATCGTTTCCGGCTGCACGATGAGCGTGAGGCCGTTCGGGAGTTTCAGCTCTTTAGGCGAAAGCGACGAGGGCGGCACGGCGACTTCTTTTACGAGGTCGCCGGCCCACGCGGGTAATCTCGTAACCGGCGGCTGCGCTCCGAGCGGCTTCTCCGGCCCGCTCGGCGGCGGCGCGGGCGGCGCGCTTTGCGAAGCGCCCGCGGAGGGCGTTAGCGCGCCTACGATCGCGTGCCGCGGATCGAAATAGCGCTTCGCTACCCGGTCGACGTCGGCGAGTGAGACGTTCGCGATCAACTGCTGCTCGTATTCGATCGACGGTTCGCCGTCGTCGGCGATCGTCGTCGCCCAATCCGACGCGAGCGACGAGATCGAATTACGGCTAAGTTCTTGGCCCGCGATCGTTTGGCGTTTCGTCGTTTCGAAGAGCTCGCGCGGCACGCCGTGAACCGCGTAGTCCGCGGCGATCGCTTCCAGACGCTTGGTCATCGCGAGCGGATCGCCGCCCGGGCCGAGCGCGGCCGTGGCGAACGCGAGTTGGCCTTGGGACACGTACGGCATCGAGATCCACTCGCCGTCGAGCGCGGCGCCCGAATCGGCGAGCGCGTGCAACGGCCCGCGCTGCGCGCCGATGACCTGTTGCAGCAGATACGAGGCGACGAAGTCCGGGCTCTGTATGCCGGGCAGACGGTAACCGACGCTGGCGAGCGGATAGACGAGCGTCGTCGGGCGCCGCATCACGATACGTTCGATCGGTCGGACGGGCGACGCGTCGTGCGCCGGAACGGTACGCCGCGGAATGCTTTCGAACCGGGCGCGGATCTGCGCGAGCAGCGTCGCGGGATCGAAATCTCCCGCCACGACGAACACCGCGTTATTGGGCGCGTACCAGCGCTCGTAAAACTTCTTAAGCTCGGCGCCCGTCAAGCGATCGAACGCGGCGCGCGTCCCGACGCCTTGATGCGCGTAGGGCGTGCCGGCGAACGCGATGCGTTGCGCGTCGCTGTAATAATCGTTGCCGGGTGACGAAAGATCGCCTTGAACTTCTTGTTCGATCGCACCGCGTTCGTTCTGCCATTCGCTCTGCGCGTCGAAGATATCGCGCATGCGATCGGATTCGATCCGCAGTACGGCCTCGATATTCGAAGCGGGGACCGTGAATTCGAATTGCGTTAACGTCTCCGACGTTTCGGCGTTGAAGTCGCCGCCGAGCGCCGTGGCGACCGTTCCGAGTTCGCTCGTCGACAGATTCTTCGTGCCGCGGAACATCATGTGTTCCTGAGCGTGCGCCATGCCCGGTACGGACGGCGGATCGTCGCGCGATCCCACGAGGTACGTCATATCGGTCGCGATGACGGGCGCGAGCGTGTTGCGCACGAGGACGACGCGCAGCCCGTTGTGAAGCGTCGCTTTTACGACGGTGCCGGACGTTGCGGCCGAAGACGACGTTACGAGCGATGCGACGAAGACGACGATTCCGGCAATGCAAGCGTTGCGGAGCAGCATGACTCGAACAATACCGTGATCGCGCTGCGAATGCCTATTATTGTACGAACGTTTCGGGGATCTCTGCGAGCCGCTCGTCGAGCGCGGTTCGAACTTCGTCGCGCAGCGCCTCGCTCGGAAAGCGCGCGATGGCGGGTTCGAAGAAGGCGAGCGCCAGCATGCGCTCCGCACCGCCGCGCGCGAAGCCGCGGCTCTGCACGTAGAATAACTGTTCTTCATCGAGCGAACCGACCGTCGTCGCCTGCGCTGCGGAGACGTGCGCCGAGTCTATCTCGAGCAGCGGCCGCGCTTCGATGAACGCATCGCGGGAGAGCACGAGCGCGTCGTCGCGTAGCGTCGTCACGCAACCGCGCACCGCGCGCGGAATGCGCACGGCGCCCCGAAAGCGCCCCAAGCCACGATCGGTCGCGGCACTGCGGACGATCGTGTGCGACACCGACCGCGCGCGGCGGTGCGCGGTCGGTGTCGCACACGAT
>CAXUFI010000234.1:0-4427 GCA_964250245.1 uncultured bacterium | reverse complement strand
GCACACGACCGTGTGCAGCAGACCCGCGCGCAATTGGGCCTCGGTGCGATGACGCACGCTGCGCTCGAGCGCGCTGTGATGGATGCCGATCTTGGCATCGCTGCGCGGCCGCGGCACGGCGTCGGGCGCCGCCATCTCGACCTGCGGCTCGCCGTCGGCCGGCGAAACGAGCGCCGACATCTCGTGCGCGACGCGTTCGGCTTGGCTGCGCACGTTCGTGAAGACGAGCTGCGTGCGGACGTCCGCGCCGAGTTCGACGCAGCGCTCCGCCACTTTCGCAAGCGGCGCCATGGCGCCCGTAAAGGGCGCGTCGATGCCGAGCCGGATCGAGCGCAGCCGACGCTCGTCGACGACCGCGCACGGGCGACCGACACCCGCGACGAACTCGGCCACCCGCTCGAGCGGCGCGACCGTCGCGGAGAGCCCCACGCGCACGACCGGCGCCGCCGCGAGCTCGTCGAGCGACTCGAGGCACAGCGCGAGGTACGCGCCGCGCTTATTCCCGGCGAGTGCGTGCACTTCGTCGACGATGACGGTGTCGACGGCCCGCAGATGCTTGCGATACGATTCCATCGCGAGCATGAGCGCGAGCGACTCCGGCGTGGTCATGAGGATGTGCGGCGGCCGGGTCATCATGAGGCGCCGCTCTTCGACCGGCGTGTCGCTCGTGCGAACGCCGGTGCGCACGAACCGTTCGCGGATCCGGCCGCGCCGCAACGCCGGCCGTTCCGAATTCGGCCGTTCGAGCAGCCCCATCTCGCGCAACGGGCGCCGCAGGTTGTGTTCGACGTCGTAACCGAGCGCGCGCAGCGGCGAGATATAGAGCGCGTACGGACGCGGAAAGAGTTCGTCGCGGTCGCGCAAGCCGGCGAGCCGGCTCATGAGCGGTAAGAACGCCGCGAGCGTCTTGCCCGTACCGGTCGGCGAACAAATGAGGTGCGTTTGCCGGGCCAGGCCGAGCGGAAGGGCCTTCCGCTGCGGCGGCGTGGCCACGCCGAGCTTCTCATCGCACCATTCGCCGACCGCCCGGTGCAAGAGCGAGAACGGCTCATCCACGCTCCCCGGCTTCGACGGCGGCGGCCGAGTCCCATCGCTTCCCGTCTGAAGGGGGCGTCTCTGCGAAGCGAAAGGACCCCGCGTGTCTGCCCAGCTTGCCGAGATGCTTCGCAAAAGTACTCAGATTTACAACGACCGCTGGGTCGAGCAGACGAAATCCGAGTACAAGACGACGCCCAGAGCCGAGACCGTCGCTCAGCACAACCTGTACTGGGACGCGATCGTGCGGGCCGTCGCGACGTCGGATTTCGACGAGTTACTCGGCTATTCGCGCGAAGCGGGCCGCTTCCAATCGAGTCAAGGCATCGATCTTTCCGACGCCGTCGGCCGAACCGTCGAAGCGACGAACATGATGGAGATCGCGCTGCTCGAGGCCAACGACGGCGCGCTGCCGGGGATCGACATCATCAACGAGATCGCCGCGCTGCGTTCGATGATCGCCATGGCCGTAACCGACGGTTACGGCGCGGACCAAGATACGAAACGTTCCGACGCCGCTAAGCTCGCGGCCATCGCGACCAAAGAGAAACTGCGCGCGATCATGGTGCGCGACGCGGGCAAATACGCCGAACGCGAACTACGGGCAAGCGACGAGATCGGGCCGCTCTACGAAGACGGGATGCGTTTTCACTTCGTGGATTACGGTAAACTGCGGCTCTACAATCTCTTGCCGAGCGGACGCTGCATCACGATCTCCATCCTCGGCCCGGGCGACGTGTTCTTACAGTGGCGTACCGAATCGCAGAGCCTCGCGTGTCTCTGCGCGGAGGCGATGCAGCCCTCGCGCATCATCTCGGCGACCGAACGCGAGATGACGGATATCGTCTCCGCGCAGCCCTCCGCCGCGCTCGACGTGATCGCGAATTTCGCGCGGCGGCTCACGGAATCGCAAGTGCTGATCGAAGACCTGCTCAACAATAGCGTGAACCTGCGGCTCTACCGCACCCTGCTCGAACTCTCCAAACAATTCGGCCGGCCCGAGGACGGCTTGAGCGTCATCGATTACCCGCTGACGCACCAGCGGCTCGCCGACATGATCGGCTCGAACCGCGTGACCGTCACGCGGAAGCTGCACGAACTCCAAGAGCGCGGCATCATCGTGACGCGCAAGAACGCGACGATCGCCCTGCGCGACACGAATGCCCTCGCGCACCTGGCCGCCGCAGGCTCGAGCGCGTAACGCCCGGCGGGTGATACCCGTCACGGCGGCCCGGGGTGCGGCCCGTTAGATTGAAGGCGCCTTACCGCTTGCGGGTTCTGAGAGGACGCCGATGTTCGATACCCTTCGCCGCCCGGATACAGCCGTTACCAGCCGGGATCTCTTCGCTGCGCGGGAGCCGTCGGAGACCGGCGCCCGAGTACGCAAATATTTCGAAACCTCGGGTTTCTCGCGCTGGACCGCGATCTACGGCACGGGCGACATCCCGCCGATTTGGAAAGTCATTCGCGACGGCCACGACCGCGCGTTGCAAACGGTCGGCTCGTGGATCGCGAGTTCGAAGGGACACACGGCGCTCGACGCGGGTTGCGGCACGGGGAACCTGTCGATCGAACTCGCGAATCACGGTTACGAAGTCGACGCGTTCGACGTCTCGGCGCCGATGATTCACTTCGCCAAATACATTAACGCCGGTCGCACGAAGGGGATCGCGCCGCACTTCATGGTCGGCGACATCGCGGCCCTGGCCGGCCGCCCGCGCTCCTACGACGTCGTCTGCTGTCTCGACGTGCTGTTTCACTATCCGTACGCGGAAGTGACCGAGATGCTGACGCGGCTCGCGGGACTCGCCGGACATAAAATCGTCGGCTCGTTCGCGCTGCGCACGCCGATGAACGATTTCTGGATGAACGTCGGGGGCCGGTTCCATGCCAAGAACCGGATGACGAAGCTGCACATGTTCGGTTACGACGAGGTCGAGCGCGTGCTCTATCGGGCCGGCTTCCGCATCACGCGTAAAGAGCGGATCAAGTTCTTCTTCTACGACTCCTTCGTCTTCGAAGCGGTCCGCGTTGGCAGCTGAGGCGCCCCCCGCGGAAGCCGCGGCCCCGGCGGCCCCCAAGAAGAAGACGCTGCTCGCGCCGCGGCTCTACCGGACCGATATCGAGATCCTCAACTCGCTATCGATCGATTGGTGCCGCGAGGAGTTCGCGGCCCTACAGCGCGATTTCGAGGCCGATTACAACCGGTCGCACTTCAAGTGGGGACCCGAAGTAAACGGCCACGACTATTCGGCGGTCTGGAACGAATTCTACGAGTTCCTCAATCGCAGCTCGATCGGCGAATTCTCCGGCTGCCTACTCTATAGCGACGTTCAGAAGAAGTTGACGGACCCGACGCTGCGCGCGATCTACCGCTGCATGGGCCGCGACGAAGGCCGTCATTCCTCGTTTCTGAACTGGGTGATGCGGCACATGGGCCGCCCCTACGATCTGGCCAATCTGCCGAAGATCGACGGCATGCAATACATGCACCCCAAGTGGATCTTCGTGACGACGTATCTCTCGGAGATCGTCGGCTTCTACCGTTATCAGAACATCAGCGACCATCTCAAGCTCCATCCGGAGTTCAACTTCCACCCGATCTTCGATTACTTCGATAATTGGTGTAAGGACGAGCGCCGTCACAGCCGTTTCTTCGCGTTGATGATGCGCTCCCAGCCGCACTACTACCGTGGAGCGCTGAGCCTGCTCGGCGTGAAGTTCTTCACGCTCGCCGTCTACGTGACGATGTATTTGCGGGACGCGGAATCGAGCGTCTACGCGACGCTCGGCATCGATTGGGAGAAATACGATTTCAAAGTAATCGACGAGACCGAGGCCGCGGCGCACGGCGTTTGGGGGCTCGCGATCCGGACCCGGTCGAACTTCTTCCGCCGTACGCTGCGGGCGATGGCGGAGAACAATCGGCGCAACAAGCGCGGCCGAGCCGCGCGCGGCATGGCGCGCTCGGGGGCGCTCGTCATGCGCTACGCCCGCTTCGCGAATCAGATCGTGCAGTACGCGAAGCTCATGCTGCAGCCGCACGACTGGGTGCGGCCGTTGCCGCGCTCCGCTTGGATCGAGACCTGCGGCGATCCGGGCGACGCGAGCGGCCTCGCGCTCGCGGGAGCCGTACCGCCGCCGGCCCGTAAGCGGGAGCCCGCCGCCGTCTAAGTAACGGGCTCCGCTATGGCTTCTCCCGGTCGCGTTACGTACACGCCCTATCCCTTCGCGGCCGTCGTCGGTCAGGACGAGTCGAAACTCGCGCTAATTCTCGCCGCGATCAATCCCCGCGTCGGCGGCGTGCTCTTCTCGGGACCGAAGGGAACCGGTAAGACGACGATCGGGCGCGCGATCGGGGAACTGCTGCCCGCGCTCGAGCGCGCGAGCTG
>CAXUFI010000233.1:0-4445 GCA_964250245.1 uncultured bacterium | reverse complement strand
GGCCGCTTCCAATTTTACCCTACCGTCTCGTACACCACTCCCTGGGGCGCGATCGCATTCATCACGGGAAGCGCTACGACGCTTCGGTCGCAGTATCGGCAATAGAAACCATCTCGTTGGAATATCCCCGCCTGACGCGGCTTACTCGGCATCGATGACGACCGTTTAGTATAGGCAATGGTAGCATTTGGCTCAACGATGGGTGCCCTGAGCACTTTCTTCTTGCCGTCACCGACTCGTGCGATTCCTTCGAGGCGACGTCGAGCCTCGTCAGTCCGCTGGCGAAGCGTAAGATCAACAACTTCGCTAAGGCCGCTGGCAAAGGCAGTCAAGCGCCGAAAAGACATACATTACCGCTCCGTGGCGATCACTGCGGATGAGGATCCCAGCCCACACCATTTGAGCATCTGATATTACGCTCGCCAGTATGTGAACGCAGCATACTTATCGGCCGGCTCGCGACAACGAATTACTCAGACGAACGTAAACTCAATGCCGATGTCTAGCGTATGTATGTCGCGCAGGTATTAAGAGTATGGTCCAACGCAGATCGGGACGGCTTTCTTAAGTTTTACAACCCGAGCACGTCTCGAGCGCGTAGAGCGGGCTCGTGCCGGTATCGCCAAACACGACGCCGAGCGCGGCATTAGAGTCGCGACGACACCTCGTCGCGCAGCGCCGGCGTCGCTGCTCGGCCACGGCCGACGTCACATGGGGCGCTACGGGAACAGAAGTGCGTACGGTTTCCTTGCGGTTGACCTTCCTCGTAGGGCTCAGACCCACGACTTCACGCCGCCGCTTTTGTCTCTCCCAAGACGCTCCTTCGCACCGGGTATTCCCTCGTCACCATCAACTAATGCGCGCTTGTGCGGCGGCGAGCCGGGCGATCGGCACGCGGTACGGCGAGCACGATACGTAATTTAAGCCGAGTTCGTCGCAGAACATGACCGACGACGGTTCGCCGCCGTGTTCGCCGCAGATGCCCACCTTGAGATTCGCGTTCGTGCGGCGTCCCTTCTCGATGCCGATGCGCATCAGCGCGCCGACGCCGATCCGGTCCAGCACCTGAAACGGGCTTTCCGGCAAGATCTTCTTCTCGACGTACGTGGGGATGAACGTCGTGTCGGCATCGTCGCGACTGTAGCCGAAAACCGTCTGCGTGAGATCGTTCGTTCCGAACGAGAAGAACTCGGCAGTTTCGGACAGCTCGTCGGCCACGACGCAAGCCCGTGGCAGCTCGATCATCGTACCGATACGATACGGGAGGTCGATCCCGGCCTGCTCGATGACGGCGTCGGCGACGTTCTTTACCGCAGCATACGTTACGCGCATCTCGCCTGCGGTGCCCACGCCGGGGATCATTACGTCGGGCTTCGCATCGATGCCGCGCCGGCGCAGTTCGCACGCCGCTTCGAAGAGCGCTCGCACCTGCATCGCGTAGATCTCGGGCGATACGATGCCGAGGCGACACATGCGCAGGCCGAGCATCGGGTTCACCTCAGCGAGTTGACGCACGCGGTCCAGTATCTTCGTTCGCTCCAAATATTCCGGAGCATGCTCGCCTTTGGTTAGACGGAGTTCGGTCGTCTGCGCGACGAGCTCCTCGAGCGAGGGTAGGAATTCGTGCAGCGGCGGATCGAGCAGCCGCACGGTCACGGGATAGCCGGCCATCGCGCTGAGAATACCGAGGAAGTCCTCGCGCTGAAACTCCAGCAGCTTTTCCAGGGCTGCGTCGCGTGCTTGCGGCGTCTCGGCGAGAATCATCGCCTGCACGATCGGCAGACGGTTCTGCTGTAAAAACATATGCTCGGTGCGGCAAAGTCCCACGCCGGTCGCGCCGAGATCGCGCGCCTTCTGCGCATCCTCGGGCGTGTCGGCATTGGCCCAAACATCCAGTCGCTTCACGTCGTCGGCCCAACCGAGAAATTCGGCGAGCCATTGCGGCGGTTCCGCCGGCGGCGGAACGAGGTCGAGCCGTCCGATGATGACACGACCGCTCGTGCCGTCGATGGTCAGCCAATCGCCCTCGCGCAGAACGCGAGACCCGATCGTAGCGGATTTCGCCCGCGCATCGATCAGCATGTCGGCGAAGCCGCATACGCAGGGCAAGCCCATCCCGCGCGCGACGACCGCCGCGTGCGAAGTTGCGCCACCTTTGCTGGTGAGAACACCCTTCGCGGCGAGCATGCCGTGCACGTCGTCGGGAGCGGTTTCGTTGCGCACGAGGATCACGGCCTCACCGCGCTTATTCCATGCCGCCGCGGTATCGGCGTCGAAGACGACCCGGCCCGTCGCCGCGCCGGGTGAAGCGTTGAGCCCTTTGCCGGCCTCCACGTAGGACGCCTCGGGAGCGATTCGCGCGAAAAACAAGGCCTCGAGCTGACGCGGCTCGACGCGCTTGAGCGCTTCCTCCTTCGTAATCAATCCTTCGCGGACGAAGTCGAGCGCGATCTTGACCGCGGCTTCGGCGCTGCGCTTTCCGCTACGGGTCTGCAGCATGTAGAGCTTGCCGCGTTCCACGGTAAATTCCAAATCCTGCATCTCGCGATAGTGCGTCTCCAATTGCTTCGCGATCGCGCTGAATTGCTCGAAAACATGCGGCTGCGACTCTTTGAGATCCGCAATCTTCTCCGGCGTTCGGAGGCCCGCGACGACATCTTCACCTTGCGCGTTGCGCAAATACTCACCGAAGAGTTCGCGCGCCCCGGTGTTGGGATTTCGCGTGAACGCGACGCCGGTGCCCGAGTCCTCACCCATATTGCCGAAGACCATGCTGACGACGCTGACCGCCGTTCCCCACTCGTCGGACATTTTATGGTAGCGGCGATAGTCGACCGCGCGGCGTGAATGCCAGGAGTCGAACACGGCGGCGATGGCGAGGTCCAGCTGCTCGGACACGTCTTGCGGGAACTCGCGCTTAGCTTCGCGCTTCACGATGGCCAAATACGCAGGGGTAAGCGTCTTGAGATGCTCCGCGCTTAATTGCCGGTCGGCGCGTACGCCGAGCTGCGCCTTGGTTGCGTGGAGGACACGCTCGAAGTGATCTTTTTCGACCTTCAGCACGACGCTCGAAAACATCATGATGAAACGCTGATACGCATCGTACGCGAAGCGCTCGTTACCGGTCAGTCGCGCGAGCCCCTCGACGACGGCGCTATTGAGCCCCAGATTGAGGATCGTGTCCATCATGCCGGGCATCGACACGCGCGCTCCGCTGCGGACGGACACGAGTAGCGGGTCCTCCGCGGCGCCGAAGCGCTTACCGGCGCGCCGTTCGAGCTCGCGCATCGCTTCTCGTACGCCGTCGGTCAAGCGCTGCGGAAACCGGCCGCCGGCGCGGTAAAACTCCAAACACTGTTCGGTCGATATGATGAAGCCGGGAGGCACCGGTAACCCCGCGCGCGTCATCTCCGCGAGCCCGGCGCCCTTCCCTCCGAGCAGATCGCGCATCTCGGCCGATCCTTCCTCGAAGAAGTAAATCGCCTTCGGCTCTACGGCGGTCGGAGCGAGAGTATCGGTCACGTCACCCCCTCATTCAGTAAGTCGGTACAGATTGCGGCTTGCGCTTGCGCTTGCGCTCGAGGTATCACGGGCGACCGGGATACGGGCGACCGGGACGGCCATGCGACGCGGCTTCGGTTACGGCCGCCGATTACGTTACGGAGACGAGTCGCGACGCGACCGTGCCGCCGCGACTACGAACGAGAAACGGGGATGGTCAGTGCACGTGCTCGCGAACGACGCGCGCGAGGGCCTGACGGATTTCGAGATGCGGCATGTGGCCGACGTTGCGAAAGAGATGCAAGGCGACGTTTCCGGGGAGGCTGCCGGCGTGATGCGCCGGGATGATGCGATCGTCGGCGCCGAACACCACGCGCACCGGCACGTCCAGCCGCGTGAGCTCCTTGCGAATGGAAAACACCTGGGTTCCGTCGGGGAACAGTGCCCGGGCGGTCTCGGCTAGGGCCTCGAGCACCGCCGGCTGGGCGCGCTCCTGGACCATCGCGCGGATGAAGCCCTGCCCGAGCACCGCTTCGTCGCTAACCAAGAGCCGCAGCCAGGGAACGAGGCTCGCTTCGCTTCGCGCGCGGGCGAAGCCGTCGATGAACGCGCCGTTGATCTCGGGCCCGAGACCGCACGGAGAGAGAAGCGTCAGCGAGCGAGCCTCGCACGTCGCCGAATCGGCCACCACGGTGGCCACCGCGGCGCCCAGCGAGTGACCGATCAGGTCGGCCGCGCCGACCCCTTCCGCCCGCAGCGTCTCGGCTACGGCATCGGCGAAGCCCTCGAGACTCGGCGGGCCGGCGGCGGCGGAGCGGCCGTGTCCCGGCAGGTCGACGGCGAGGAGCGGCATCTCGCCCGCCAGGGTCGCCACGAACGGGCGCCAGCCGTTCAGGGCGGCGCCGAAGCCGTGCACGAGCACCAGCGGCCGGCCGCTGGTGCTC
>CAXUFI010000232.1:0-4460 GCA_964250245.1 uncultured bacterium | reverse complement strand
AAGTGGGGAACTTTTCACCGGAGAAAGTGGGGAATCTCTCGCCGGAGTTGACACGCTCACGCTGCGCTGCAATCCGCGCTTCACGCAATAGCGGCGGCACGTCCGCACCGTAGCGCTCCCACACCCAACGGCCAACGCTCTTGACGATGTGGCCGACCTCGTTGTCCTTGAGCGGGCCACGGGGGCTCGTCGCGCCGACTTCGGCGGCAATCTGTGCCGCGCGGTCCGCCACCGCCCCGCACCAGCCGTCGTAGACGCCGCCGGTAGTGCGCGTCGCCATCCGCCAATCGGTAACTGCGGCATACGCCCAGCGGCGCAGCCGGTCGAAGATCTCGACGTTGCGGCCGATCCCCGTCGGCGCGATCTTCTTCTGCGGTGGTGCCGTCAAGTCGACGTACTGAGCCAGTTCGGCGAGCGAATACGGCGCGGCGCGCCCGACTTTCGTGACGTACGTGTCCGCGAGCGGGTTGTGGTGAAAGCGGCCGGCGTAGCCGGTATCTGCGCTCAGCGCGGCGGTGTATGCGCGCTCGATCGCGGCCGCGTACCGAATCACCTTGAGACGGCGATTGCGCCTACTTATTCAGGGCGGACGCGAAGAGAGGTGTGAGGGACGAGCCTCCAGAGTGGACGCCGTCGGTTCCCATACCGGCGGCGTTTCGATTCTTAGTCGATCATTGCGGACGATTATCCGACGCTCCGCAAGGCTACGCAAGCGTTCTCACACGATAGCGTCGGGGTTCTCACACGATAGCGTAGGGGAGAGCGTTCGTTGTGAGAACAGCGGTGCTCCGATACACGACGAGCTTACGACTCATCCAGTCATCGACGAAGCTCCGCGGGTAGTGGGTATTGCTCGAGGCTGGGGTCAAGTTTCCAAGCGCCGATGATCCGATCGCGTTGGATACTATTCAACGCTTTATTAAAGCGCAGAACTTGCCGGCCACTGCTAAGTCACGCTCAACAGCCGTTGCGGCCGCGGCAATGACATCCGGAGCCTGTTCGATCGCCTTGAGCAGAATGCGAGCCGGCATATCTGGCGTTGCACGTCGCTGTTCCCACTGCTGAACGGTTCGCAGGCTCAAGTTGAAACGAGCCGCAAATGATTCTTGCGTTAGGTTCAGGTGTTCGCGGATCGCTCGAACGTCCGGCGTTTGGAGTTCGTACTGGTTGCCGTTTATATGCGCAACAACGCGCTTGCGGCGCCCGGTGAGCCCAAGCTTCGCTTTTTCGTCGGCGGCTTCCGCATTGATTTGCTCGCGCGTGTTCTTGCCAAACCGCGACCAATCGATATGCGGGTCGTTCTTCTCATTCGATGATGGCATATGTCACCATGTAGTCCGTGATGTCATCGTCGTCGGCTTCAAAGGCACTGATAATGCGCTTGCGCGTTCCGCGTTCGACATAGACGACGCTAATATAGACGGGCCCCGAGCATCCCTGTTGCGGTGATGTGGTCTTCCTGGTTTGTGGAATGCACTTCGTCGTAGCGTTCAACAAATCGATCGGACTGAAATATGCGTTTGGCAGCGTGGAAATCGAAGCCGCTACGCCGCATTCGATCGTACTTTTTTTCAGTATTCCACTCGAAGCCGTCATCCTGATAATCCGGCACTACCTTCCTAGCCTCATCTTATACGTTATTAACGTATACGTCAGTAGCGTGCATCGCTTCCCGATTAAAGACGAGGCATTCCTCGCTCTTCGAAAAGCCGCGATAGTCTGGATCGCGAGTTCTGGCACGGTTGTCTCTTCATCTAGCGCGAGTTGGTGAACGCGCCGCCATTGATCGCGGGTCAGGCGCAAGTTAGTGGCCACGCGGCTCTTCTTCTTCGCATCAGCATTTGGTGCGGCCGGATTTTCTGGCAAACTTGTCTCAGCGGCCAGCCCCGGCGGCGGTAGCATCGCTTCTTCCGCACGCTCAGATTCCAGTTGCATTGCTCCCCGGCCGCTTGTGGAGCGAATGAGAGCAGCTTCGTCGGTTTGCTCACGCCGTTACGTGCGCAAGTCTTTTCGTGCGCGGGGCAATGCCAAGCTGGCCGGCAACCTCGTTCCAAAGCGCGGCCACCTCGTCCGCGGCGGGGCCGCGCTCACGTTCGGCGATACCGGCACCTTCTGCAAACTATACGTTCATCTGAACCAGCAGCGTATATCCTTGGCCGATCCCGGCTGGGACGACCGAGGATGATGCCGTAGACGTGCTCGGGCTAGGCTACGCGCCGACGGTGATGAGCCGCCGACGTACGGGCAACGCAAAGCGCTCTGGGAGCTTGAAGTCGCCTCGGCTTACCCAGGACGATGGCTCGCCATCCGGCCCGGTATGATCGTCGGACCCTATGATGAGACCGAGCGATAGACGTATTGGACCGAGCGCGCGGCCCGCGGCGGGATCATGCTTGCTCCCGGCGATCCATTCGCGACCGA
Source organism: uncultured bacterium (assembly GCA_964250245.1). GTDB lineage: Bacteria > Vulcanimicrobiota > Vulcanimicrobiia > Vulcanimicrobiales > Vulcanimicrobiaceae > CAXTIY01. Next base: position 2,039 of record CAXUFI010000232.1, on the reverse strand, counting down.
AGCGAACGAACCGTACCTCACGCCTCTTGCATCTGTATACATAACTCGTAGAGTTAGGCAATGCTTCCTCTTCGCGCTCCCGGGCATGGCCGCGCGGCTCCGGGCGGGAAGGGGGCCGGATGACGCGCGTTCACGTTCTTGGCGCGGCGGGCTATGCCGCGGCGGAATTCGTGCGCTACGCTCAGCGTCATCCCTATCTCGAACTCGGGGTCCTCGAAAGCGCCTCGCACGCGGGCTCGCCGCTCGGTGACGCCTTTCCGGCGCTGCGGACGAGCGCGCGGACCTTCGACGGCAGCGGTTCCGTGGCGGCGGCGCTCCAGCGCGGGGACGTCGTCGTACTGGCCGGCGAGCGAGAGTCCGCCCGCGAGCACGCGCCGCGCCTCCTGAACCGCGGCGCACGGGTCATCGATTTCTCCGACGCGTTCCGCTTGGCGGCGACGGCCGACGGCGCGGTTTATGGCTGGACCGAACGCTATGCGGACGCGCTCGGCGGTGCGGCCTTCGTCGCCAATCCCGGCTGCTACCCGACGGCGACGCTGCTCGCGCTCGCTCCGCTCGCCGAGTTCGGCCGCGACATCCTGCAACTCGTCGTCGATGCGAAGAGCGGCGTAACGGGAGCCGGGCGCAAACCGCGCACCGAGCTGCTCTACGCGGAAGCGGCCGAGGACGTCCGCGCCTACGGCTTGAGCGGCCACCGTCACCAAGCGGAGATCGAGCAAGAACTCGCGGCCTGCGGCATCGCGGCGCCGCTGCTCTTCACGCCGCACGTCGTGCCCATCGTGCGGGGCATGCTCGCGGACTGCTACGCGTTCCTCGCGCGGCCCCTCGACGCGCGGGCGGTCGCCGCCGCCTACGCGCGCGCGTACGACGGGAATCCGTTCGTGCGCGTGCTGGCTGCGGACCGCAGCCCGAGCCTCGTCGCCGTAGCGGGAACCGTCGACGCCGAGGTGCACGTTACGGTGGCGGGCAACGTCGTGCGCGCGCTCGCCGCCATCGACAACCTCGGGAAAGGCGCCGCCGGGCAAGCGTTGCAAAGCATCAATCTCATGTTGGGCTACCCGAAGGAGTGTTCGCTCGATGATCGCGGCGCCCGAGTCTGAAATCCGGCTGATCGAACTTCGCGGCGGCCTCGGTGCCGTGCCGGGCGTCAAACTCGCCGGCGTCCACGCGGGGATCAAGAAGCGCAAGCCCGATCTCGCGCTCGTCGTGTTCGATGAACCGCACGGCTGCGCTTCGGTCATTACCACGAACGAGATCAAAGCCGCGCCGCTCGTCGTCAGCGAGCAGCACATCGCCGCCAAGGGCGAAACGATGCGCGCGGTCGTTTGCAATTCCGGCTGCGCGAACGCCTGCACGGGCGAGCGCGGCGAGCGCGATGCGCGCCAGACGGCACGGCAAGCGGCGGCGCTGCTGCACGTCGAACCCGCGCAATTGATCGTCGCTTCGACGGGCGTCATCGGCGTCTATCTGCCGATGGATCGCGTCGTGCGCGGCCTCGAACGCGCGGTTAAAGATCTCGAAGAGGGGATGGAAGCCGCCTACGACGCCGCCGAAGCGATCATGACGACGGATAACGAGCCGAAGCTCGCGGCGTATGCGTTCTACGACGGCACGACGCGTTACGTCGTCGGCGGCATCGCGAAAGGCTCGGGCATGATCGCTCCCAACATGGCGACGATGCTCGCGTTCGTGGCGACGAACGCGCCGATGCCGCGCGAGACGCTGCGCGACGAATTACGCGCGGCGACCGAGGATAGCTTCAACATGATTTCCGTCGACGGCGACATGTCGACGAATGATTCGTGTTACGCTTTCGCGCCCGTCGCCGCGACCGCGGCTCCGCGCGGTTTTTCCGCAGCCCTGCGCGCGGTGACGCACGATCTCGCCTACGCCATGGTCCGCGACGGCGAGGGCGCGACCAAAGCGCTGACGGTCGACGTCTCCGGCGCGCGCGATAAGGCGCAGGCCCGCGCCGTCGCGCGCGCGGGCGGGAATTCGAATCTCGTCCGCACGGCGCGCGATGGTGAAGATCCGAACAG
>CAXUFI010000231.1:0-4472 GCA_964250245.1 uncultured bacterium | reverse complement strand
GGCGGGCTTCGGCGGCGTCGAGGGCGCCGAGCGCGCGCCCGTACACGCCGGCCATCATCTCATACCGGCGCACGTGCTGCGCGTGCGCGCGGCGCGCGCCGTAATCGTGGAAGAGCGCGGCGGCCACGGCTGCGGTCGCGATGACGAAGATGACGTCGGCTTGCCACCATTGCGCCGGCACCACGACGAGCGCGGGCGCGAGCCAAGCGAGCAGCCCGAAGATAACGAGCAGCCCCGAGAACGAGAAACTCGTGCGGAGCGACCAACGGCTAAGAGTTTCGTGCAGCTCGCCTTTTCTCTTTTCGCTCGTCCGGCGCGCGCCGGACCTGCGCTCGCGGCGTGAATCCGCGAGACCGCTCTTCGCTCGAAAATAGGCGTACTGGTCCATAACGAACGCGCGCACCGTTTCGATGCCGCGCGCCTCGTCGTACGAGCGACCCCAATCGATGGCGTGCGCCGTGCGGATAGCGTCGCGAATCCAGTCGAGCTCCGAGCGCTGGCGGCGAATGTAATAGTCGGCCACGGACTCGTTTAGGCCGACCGCATCCCAGACGCGTTGCACGTTCAACCCGATTTCGAGTGCGCGGTAATCCTGCGCGCGATCTTGCCAGCGTCCCGCTCGCGCCCGCGCGTAAACGTACACCGCGTAAGCAAAACCGGCAGCATACAGCAGCAGCAGCGCCGGCACGTCCGGCAAAAGATGCGAATAGATTTCGAAGGCGAGTGCCGCTATCCCGGTCGCCAAGAAGAGACCTTGTAACGCGACGACGTATTTCCGCTGATAGATCGTCGCTACGCATTCCGCCGCGGACCGCAGGGAGGCCGCCGCCGAAGCGTCGTCGCGCGGCGGCTCGAGCTTCGCCCGGGCGCAGTCGCGGTTAAAGTTTTCGATCCGCGCGTACAGAGTGTGGAACGGATCTCGAGCGTCCACGCCCACGTCCTCGATCCGGCCGAAGAGCTCCTCGAGCGACGCCGGTACGGCCGCTTCGTTACCCTGCGGCGGACGTTGCAGCAGCAGATGGAGCGAACCGGCGCGCTCGGCGGCTTCACCTTCGCTGCGCGGCGTGTAAAGCTGGTGCACGGGACCCGTCTCCGGGGCGTCGATCGTCGACGCGTGCCGCAAATATGTTTTGGGCACCCCGAGGACGCGAAAGCGCACGGCCTGCGCGGTGCCGCCGATATCCTCCGAGGGCCGGCCGTCCCAGAGCGCGAGGAAGACGTGACAGCCGCGCGCGAGATGAGCGTCGAGCAGCGCATACTGATGTTTGCGGCGCTCTTGGTCGCCGATATTCGAAGCGTCGTTCGTGCCGAAGTACGGCATCGCGTACGGCGGTCCGTCGGCGTGCCGGACGAAATCGTCGAAGCTCGCGACGCTCGCCCGCGAGAAATCGCGACGGTACGATTCGAGCGGCATCGGCATCGGTACGCGGTACGGTATGTCGCGCCGGCGCGCGACGCGCGCCACGAGCCGGTCCGCACCTTCCGCGAGCGGCGTCATCACGAGCAGCGGCGTGAACGGGTAGGCCTCTTGCAGCCGCCCGAAGATCGCCTCGACCGCGCGCTCGAGCGACGGCTCGTCCTCGGGCCGCAAATTGCGATGACCCGTTACGCCGACGACGAGCGGCAGACGCACGGGACGCGGAATCCGGCTCATGCGCCGAAGTTTCACGCGGCAAGCGCGCGGCCTTCGTACGCTCCGCGCAGCCGCTAATCTTGGTGGGCGATGACGGGATCGAACCGCCGACCATCACCGTGTAAAGGTGCCGCTCTCCCAGCTGAGCTAATCGCCCGCGACCCGCGGACCGTTAAACTTCGGGGCACCGGGCGCCGGCCCTCTGCCCGGCCGGCCAGCGTCCCCGCAGCGCTACGATGCTTCGGCGGCGACCGTCGTACGCAGGCCGGCGAGCGCCGCGTCGAGCGTCGGATACAGGACCATGTTCCGGCTCAGGCCCGTGATCTCGAAGATCTTCCGAACGAACCCGGTCGCCGCGACCACGAAGCGGACGCGATCTTTGCGCAGGTACCGATGCTTCGCCATCATCGCGAGCGACGACGAGTCGCAGGCCGGGCAGGCGCGAAGGTCGACGACCAAGCCCTCGAAGCCCACCGCGGTGCGCTGTATCGCTTTCTCGAGCGCCTTGACGTTCGAGAGGTCGAGTTCTCGCGCGACGGCGATCACGGCATACGATTCAGCGCGGACGATTTCAAATTCGTCGGGCGTTCGCTCGGCAACGCGATCGAGGGTGCCGTCTTGCACGATCCGACGCGCAAGTAACGCCCGTCGTGCTATTCGTGTCGTCATGCTGCGTAAGCTATAACACGAATCTTACAGGTTGCTTAGGCAATCGCTAATCTCAAAACGAAATAGTGTCCGGGCGCACCGGCTCTCAGCGTTTTGTAAGCTCGCGCGCTCATAGTGAGCGAGCTCGATAGAGCCGGTACCTAGCGCTATTACGGAGATTACATGAAGCGCCGCAAGCTTTTAGCGAGCCCCGCGCTAAAGAGCGATGCTCGCCACGGTCGAGCAGCCGGGCTCTGCCGGCGAGGTATCCCGCTCGTACGTTGCGGACATGGTAACGGAGAGTGCGAGCGGCACGCTCCGCTCGAATTCGGCCGATCCGAGCGTGACATGTTACAATATGGCGATTGCGGCATCGTACGGCCGGCACGACGCGGCCGAACGGCAATCGCCGTTAACGTACGGCTTGGAAACGGATCGGTCGCCGTGCCCGTCCTTCTCAAGCAGACGCAAGCCGCGGGAACGGAGCTGTTCCTGAGCGGCTCGGGAGTCGAGCCGGTCGGCATCGCGGATGAGGCCGGCGTGAGCGCGGGTCTCGTCGTCGCCGCTCGTATTCACGTTTCGGGCGGCGAGTTGACCGACGCCGTCTTCGATGAAGCGACGCTTATCGGTTCTCCCGCACGGCCGCTCGGACGGATGGCGTGTGCTCTCGAGCGCACGGAACCGGCAATTCCGCACGCCGTTTCGCCGCACACGTTATCGAGTTAGCGTGCGCTGCGGCGTCGCTCATCGCTTAAATCGCGCCGATATATGATGCGGTTCATGCGTACTTCGGGCTAGGATCTTCTATCTTCGCGAGGACGTACAATCGGGAACCCGTGCGGAGTGCGATGCGACCGGAACGAGAGGGATTCGTGCCGCGGGCCGATCTCGGGTTTCCCGACCGCCGGAAGAAGTTACGTCCCGAACGTTACTTCGCGGACGAAGCCGAAGCCGAGCGCCGGGACGGCGACGGTCGCGGAAACGACGTTACCGCAGAGGGCAAACGTGGCGGCTGCGCGTAGGGAGCGGGCATCGGAGCAGCCGGGCCGGCGCTCCCCCTTTGCGAATCGAGGTTACGATGCAACGGCTATTCTCATCCGCCATCGTTTTTGCGTTCCTCGCCACGGCGGGCGGCGCGGCGTCCGCGAAAGCCTGTCGCGATGCAAAAGGCAAATTCGTGAAGTGTTCCGCCATGACGTCGTCGATGAAGGCCAAGCCGATGCATTGTCGCGATGCCAAGGGTAAATTCATGAAGTGTAAATCATAACAATTGCCCCGCGTTCCAATCGAAGCGGCGTAAGCGCACGAAGATCAGGGCGCACCACAGCAACCAGCCGCAGATCCAGGCGAACGGCACGGCGAAGAGGCCGAGCTTCAATATGGCGATGCCGTACCAGGCGAGCGGGATGACGGCAGCGCTCGCCGTCACGCCGACGAGCATGGAGAAGCGCGTATCCCCGGCGGCTCGAATCGGAGCCAGCCCGAGGAACGCGTATCCTTTGAGCGGCAGGGTGAGCATGTGCGTCGCGAGCGGCAGCGCCGCGACGGAAGCTAACGCCGGGTTCCATGTCACGACCGCCGAGAGCGGCCAGGCCGCGGCCGCGACGACGATTCCCGTCAGCGTCGACAAGACGAAACCGTAGCGAGTCGCGGCGCGAGCGAAGGCGCGCGCGCCGAGGCCGTCGCCCGCGCCGAAACGCTGGCCGATCACCGTCTGCGCGGCGCTTTCCAAGCCCAGCGGAATCGCGAAGGTGAGATCGGAGAGGATCGCGAGCGCGCGGTACGCCGCGATGGTCCGCGCTCCGAGCGGCTGCAAGAATGCGATGATAACGACTTCGGGAACGAGCACGAGCGTAAGATACAGCATCTCCGGCAAGCTGATGCGCAGCGTCTGCAACGCGAGTCGCCGGCTGATGTCGATGCGGGCGAAGACGCAGAGCTGCGGCCGCCGCGCGAGCGCCACGAGAGCATACGCGCCCGCGACCAGCTCGGCGATCAGCGACGAAATGCCCGCCCCCACGAGCCCGAGCGGACGATGCGTTCCCAAGCCGAGCGCGAGCACGAGCAGCAGCGGAATATGCACCACGTTGACCACGACGAGCAGCGACGCCATGAAGCGCGTGTTGCCGGCCGCGCCGAGCACCGCAACCGCGAGACCGCTCACGACCATCGGCACGAGCGACAGACAGCG
>CAXUFI010000230.1:0-4477 GCA_964250245.1 uncultured bacterium | reverse complement strand
CGCCCGCTCCGCTCGCCGGCGCCAAGTGCGGCGCGGGCCCGTGCTCGTACTACGTCGTCGATAACGGCTTCCAAGGCGCGGACAACACCGTCGTGCAGAACACGGTCGCGGCCAGCCTTAGCGACCAGTGGAAGCCGACCGCGAATTTCACGTTGGACGCCGGGATCCGCTTTCACGATTACCAAGTGCAGGGCGCCGATACCGGCGGCGGCGCGCGCGATTTTTGGTTTAATGCGTATAACCAGGACTACTGCGTGAACGCGAACCCGGGCAGCACGCCCGTGTCGAAGGCGTCGCTCGGCATCGCCTCCGTCACGTTGCCGTGCTCGACGGCGAGCGTCGCCGGAGGGAATCAGTACGTCGCGACGCAGCTCTCGAACGGACCCGCGGATTACAACTTCGTCGAATACGAGCCGCGCGCCGGCGCGACGTATGCGGCGGGCCCGAACGACGTGTTTCGCGCGAGTTACGGGAAGTATTCGCAAGCCCCGCCGACCGCGTACCAGCAGTACAACACGCATCAGCAAAATCTGGCGGCCTACCTCGCGCCGCGCTTCTACAAATACGGCTACACGGGCTCCGGCCACGACATTCCGCCCGAAGAATCGTACAACGTCGACTTCTCCTGGGAGCACGGCTTCAAGGGCAGCGACGTCTCGTTCAAAGCGACGCCCTACTATCGCACCACGCGAAACGAGTTGACCGAGTTCTTCATCGACCCGATCAACCAGCTGACGTCGGCGCTCGCCGTCGGGTCGTTGCGCACGAGCGGCGTCGAGTTTCAATTGCGCAAGGGATCGTTCGAGCGCAACGGCCTCGCGGCGCTGCTCTCCTACACCTATACGAACGCGCGCATCAACTACTACACGTTGCCCGGCGGCGGTTCGATCCTCTCTCCCATCAACGACGACATCAAGACCTACAATGCCTATACGTCGTTCTGTGCGGCCCATGCCGGGGACGCGCGCTGCGGCGCGACGAGCACGAGCGTGAAAGCGGCGCGCTGCTTCACGGCGGCCGGTCTGCCCGACCCGGCGTGCGCCGCGGGCAGCATTGCCAATCCGTATTGGAATGCGCCCGTGCAGAGCACCCTCGATCCCAACGGCGCCTATTTCCCGACCGATCCCGTGGTCGCGACGACCGGCCTCGGCGTCAACAGTTACACCGTGCCGCACGTCGCGACGTTCGTGCTCAACTATCGGCACGACGCCTTCGCGATCACGCCCTCGGTGCAGTTTCAGGCCGGGCAGCGTTACGGCGCCCCGGAAGCCAACGCCGGCATCGATCCCGCCGCCGGCTGCAGCCCGCTCGCCGGAGCCACGACCGCGAACGATGCGCGCTACCCGTACGGAGCGGCGGGCGGCGCGCCGTACAACGCGCTGACCTGCACGGCCGCGCTCAACGCCATCCCGGACGTTTTCACGAATAAGTTCGACGCGATCGGCGCGTTCACGTCGCCCTCGCAATTGCTCGGCAGCTTCACCGCTTCGCTCGACCTGACGAAAAAGATAACGCTCTCGGTTACCGCGGCCAACGTCTTCAATCAGTGCTTCGGCGGCACGAAAGCGGAGTGGACGGGGATCGCGAGCCCGCACGTCTGCTCGTACGTGAGCGGCGAGATCTCGCGCGGCACGGCGCCGACGGGGAACGTGTACAACCCCGGCGCGAAGTTCGATCCGTTCGGACAGAACCCGTACTATGCGTATCTGGGGCCGTACACGATGGGCGTCGTCAATCCGAGCGCGCCGCTGGAGTTCTTCGTCAACGCGCGCGTGCGGCTGTAAGCGCTGATGTCCGTGGCGATGGCGGCCGAGCGCAGCAACGCATTCGGGCGGCGCTTGACGAAGTTGACGCTCGGCATCGACGCGCTCGGCGCCGAGACGGCCCGCCGCGACGGGAACGACGACTACGAGCATCTCGTACCGATCTACCTCGGCGGCGAGCTCGTCGGGCCGCGAACGTTCACGTCGTGGACGGAAGTCGAAGAAGCCCTCGTAGCGTTCGAGCGCGACCTCGAGGGCTACGATGACGGGGGCGGCGCGCGCATCCGCTTCCTGCGCGAAATGGTGCGCTCGCTGCGCGCTTCGGCCAAATTTTACTCCGGGACGGCGCTCGGCTTCGAGGAGAACGTGCGCGAACTCGTCGGCGTCCCCGCGCGGCCCGTTCCCGCAGAAGAAATCGATGCCGTCGCCGCGCGCCTCGACCGGCTACTCGCGCGCCGGGGTTTCCGCAGCGGTGCGCTCGCCGCTCGCGTCGAGGCGTGGCAGCGCGACCGGTATCTCGCGCCGGAGGCGCTCCCGGCGGCGTATGCGGAACTCGTAACTGCGGCTAAGGCGCGCACCGATGCGATGATCTGGCCGACGGGCGATTACACGATGCGCCTCAACGCCGTGCGCGACGTGCCGTACGCCGGCCGCTGCTCGTTCGTCCGCGGCGAGATGGATATCAATCTCGACGTGCTCGTCACGCGCTCGTCGCTCAAACATCTGGTGTGTCACGAAATTTTTCCCGGCCACGCGACGCAACTGCTCTCGACGCACGCGGTTGCCGAGAGCGGCGAAGCGCCGCTCGACGTGCTGCTCTGTACGGCGAACGCCGTAACCGGCGCCGTGCAGGAGGGGATCGGCGACCAGGGGATCGATTTAATCGATTGGGTCGAAGACGACGACGACGCGGCCCAGATCGAACTCCGGCGTTTACAGACCGCGACCGGCACGAATGCGGCCTATAACCTCAATTGCGCGGGGTGGACGCGCGACGAAGCGATCGGCTATTTGCGCGACGTCGGCTTCGGCCAGACGTCGTGGGCGACGGTCCGCACCGCGATGGCGCTGCATCCGTTCCGGGGGCTTTTTCTCGCTTCGTACTGGTTCGGCAACGAGACGGTCCGGTCGCTTCGCGAAGCGGCGGACGGTGCGCGGAAGAAGCGGTTGACGGACGCGCTCTTCCGGGAAGTCCACTCGATCTCGAGCCTGCGGCTCGCCGTCGAGCGGCCGGCCGCATGACCGAGCTCGTCCGCTGGGGGATTCTCAGTACGGCGAACATCGCCGTCAAACGTTTCATACCGGGCGCGCTCGCCGCGCCCAACGGCAGCGTGCTTGCCATCGCCGGCCGCGATCGAGATCGCGCGCGCGCCGTCGCGAGCCGCTTCGCCATTCCGAATGCGTACGGCTCGTATCGCGAGCTGCTCGACGATCCGCAGATCGACGCCGTGTACAATCCGCTGCCCAACGCCTTGCACGCGGAGTGGACGATCGCGGCCCTCGAAGCGGGCAAAGCCGTGCTCTGTGAGAAGCCGCTCGCCGCAACCAGCCGCGAAGCGCAGCGAATGGTCGACGCCGCGCGCTCGACCGGCGTCCTCTTGATGGAAGCCTTCATGTACCGTTTCCATCCGCAACACGCACGCGTGCGCGAGATTCTGGACGCGGGCGAGATCGGCGACGTGCGCGCCGTACGCACGGCGTTCACGTTCGCGCTCGAACCCTTCGATCCCAAGAACGTGCGCTTGAGCAAAGATCTCGCCGGCGGCGCGCTCATGGACGTGGGTTGTTACTGCGTGAACGCCGCCCGCATGATCTTCGCTGAGGAACCGCTGTGGGCTTGCGCGCAATGGGATTTCCGCGAAGCCTTCGGCGTCGAGGTGTCGCTTGCGGGCGTCCTAACGTTTTCCGACGCGCGAACGGCGACGTTCGACTGCGGCTTCCGCGCGGCGGGTGTCGGCTCGTACGGCATCGCGGGAACGCGCGGTCAGATCGACGTGCCGGCGGCCTTCGTCCCGCAGCCGGCCGACACGGTCGTGCGCGTGACCGCCGGCGGAGAGACGCGCGAAGAGCGGATCCCGGGCGTCGATCAGTATCGTTTGGAAGCGATCGAGTTCGCCGATGCGCTGCTGCGCAAGCGCCCGGTCCGCATAGGGCCGGAAGACGGCGTGGCGACGTTACGGGTTATCGAAGCATTGCATCGCTCGGCGGCGCGCGACGGCGCGCGTGAAAGGATTAGCGCGTGAACGGGACGTTGCTCGAAGCTCTGACGTGGGAAGCGCACGCCGTGCCGGCCACGATCGCCGCGCCGTCGGTCGGCGTGTCGATCGGCCGCGCCGGGAGCGGTTCGCCCGTCGGTCTGCTCGTTGCGGGTCAGCACGGTGACGAAGGGCCGTGGGGCACGCGGGCGATCATGCGTTTCCTCGAGACGACTCCGAGCGATGCGCTGCGCGGCTCGTTACGCGTCGTGCCGGTCGCCAACCCGCTCGCGTATGAGGAAAACTCGCGCACGGCCCACATCGACGGCGACGACGTCAATATGGAATTTCCCGGTGACGCGAACGGCAAGCATACGCCGCGGCTGGCGGCCGTCTTACGCGAACGAGCCGTCGACGGCGCCGACGTCGTGCTCGACGTGCACGGCGGCGGCAGCTGGTGCGTGAATTGCTTCGTCTATCGCTTCCCGAACGCGCACGACATCGCCGCGGCCATCGGAG
>CAXUFI010000229.1:0-4495 GCA_964250245.1 uncultured bacterium | reverse complement strand
GTCTGGTAGAGGCGCATGACCGGGAGGTCGCTGCGGCCGCCGATGCCGCGCTCGCGAAGCGCGAGGCCGAGCGATTCGCGCGCGGCGGCGAGTGCGGTGAAGCCGCTGATGGAGGCCGTATCGTAGACGATGCCGTGCAGCCCGGCATCGAGCCCGAGCAACTCGCGCAGCCAAACGAGCACCACCTCTTCGAGCTCCGTCGCCGCGGGCGAGGTGAGCCAGGCCATCGCGTTCACGTTCAACGCCGCCGCCAGCGCCTCGGCGACCACGGCGGCCGGCGTCGCGCTGATGCTGAAGTACGCGAAGAAACGCGGATGATTCCAATGCGTGATTCCCGGCAGAATCAAGCGCTCGAAATCGTCGAAGATACGCTCGAACGGTTCGCCGTGCTCGGGCGCGCTCGGCGGTAACGCTCGGCGCAGGTCTCCCGGCAGAGCGCGTGAGAGCACCGGGTACCGCTCGGGTTCGCGGTAGTAGCTTTCGATCCAGCGTGCGGCCCGGTCGAACGCGGCGCTGATGCCGGCCTCCTGCTCCGTCACGCGAACCTCAGTTCAGAACGCAAATCTCCGAGATCTGATCGATGTAGATCGTGGCGCCTTCGCCGCGCTCGGCCGCGATGAACACGGAGATCGACTGGTCCGTTAGGAGCTCGGTCCGCAGCTTTCCGTGATGCTCGCTGCCGTCACCAAGTAATAGGCTCACGCGTTCGCCCGCGAAGCCACGCAATTCCGAGATCGATACGGTGCCCGTCCGGTTGCGCACTGATAACTCGGACGACCTCGCGCTCTCAGGGGTTCCGAGACCGCCGCCCCGTGCGACCGGAGTCACCGTCGCCGAGTCGAAGCTAGGGCATCATCGGCGGACAGAAGGCGACGGAGGCAGGCGCACTCGTGAAATTTCGAACGTATCCCGGCACGGACATCGCGGTCAGCGAAGTCGGCTTCGGCTTATGGACCACGTCGACGGGCTGGTGGGGCGAGTTCACGGACGATCAGGCCGTCGCCCTCATGCACGAAGCGCTCGGCTTCGGCGTGACGCTCTTCGACGCCGCGGACACCTACGGCAACGGCCGTAGCGAGGAGCAGCTGGGACAGGCCTTCGCCGGCCGCCGCGCCGAGGTCGTGTACTCCACGAAGTTCGGCTACGACTTCTACACGTTCGCGGGCGAACGTAAGGGACAGAACGAGATCCCGCACGACTTCTCGGCCGGTTTCGTGCGCTACGCGCTCGAGCAATCGCTGCGGCGATTACGGACCGACTACATCGACATCTACTCGATCCACAACGCGCATTTGAGCGAGATCGAAAACGACGAACTGTTCGCGCTGCTCGACGACTTCGTGCGCGAAGGCAAGGTTCGCAGCTACGGCGTCGCGCTCGGTCCCGCGATCGGCTGGCTCGTGGAAGGCATCGAGTCGGCGCGCAAGCGCAACGTACCGAACGTGCAAATGATCTGGAACATGCTCGAGCAATTTCCGGGCGACGAGATGATCGCCGCAGCTTACGCTGCGGGCGCGCGTACCGGTTATCAGATTCGGGTGCCGCATTCGAGCGGCATGCTCGAGGGTAAGTATACGCTCGAGACGACGTTCTCACCGCAGGATCATCGCAGTCATCGCCCGCGGCAATGGCTCGTCAACGGTGTGAAAAAGATCGAAACGCTGCGCTTCCTCGAGCGCGACGGCCGGACGCTGGGTCAGGCCGCGCTGCAATGGCTGCTCGCCGAACCCAAAGTGATGTCGGTGCTGCCGAACATTTACGATCGCGAGCAGCTGGTCGAGTTCGCGAGCGCCCCGGACGCGGCGCCGCTGACGACGGACGAACTCGCACGGATCGCGGCGCTCGCTGCAACCAACTTCGGCGTCGAAGAGCCGCCCGGGAAGTACAAGGGGACGATGTCGTTCCCGAGCGTGCCCGAGCCGGCGGGCGCCGTCGCGGGCGCGTAACGGCATCTTGCAAGCGATTCGCACGCAGCAGGCGCCGGCGCCGATCGGTCCGTATAGCCAGGCCGTCCGCGCCGGCGCGTTCTTGTTCTGCAGCGGGCAGATCGCGCTCGATCCTCAAACGGGCGAGCTCACCGGCGGCGCGGACGTAACGGCGCAGACGAAGCGAGTTATGGCGAACGTCGCCGCACTGCTCGAAGCGGCCGGCGCGACGTTCGCTCGCGTCGTCAAGACGACGATCTATCTAATCGATATGAACGATTTCGCGGCGGTCAACGAGGTCTACGGCCTGGCCTTTATCGGCGGCGTCGCGCCGGCCCGCTCGACCGTCGCGGTCGCCGCGCTGCCGCGCGGCGTCCGCGTCGAGATCGAAGTCGTCGCGCATCTCGGCTAACGCTATCGTACGTTACGAGTGCGTCATGTCTTTGAGTACGACGAAGCGGTCGAAATCCTCCGCGCTGACGTAACCGAGATCGACGGCCGCCTCCTTAAGCGTCGCGTTCTTCTTATGCGCGACCTTCGCGATCTCGGCCGCCTTGTCGTAACCGATCTTCGGCGTCAGCGCGGTGACGTTCATCAACGAGCTATTCACGTAGCCCGAAATCTTTGCTTCGTTCGCCACGAGACCCTCGACGCAGTGCACGCGGAACATCGTGCACGCGTCGCGCAGCAGCGCCGTCGAGTGCAAGAAGTTGTAGATCATGACCGGGTTGAACACGTTGAGTTCGAAATTGCCCTGCGACGCACCGAACGAGATCGCGGTGTCGTTGCCGTAGACTTGCACGACGACCATCGTCACGGCTTCACATTGCGTCGGATTGATCTTCCCCGGCATGATCGAGCTGCCGGGCTCGTTTTCCGGTAACGAGAGTTCGCCGATCCCCGCGCGGGGGCCCGAACCGAGCCAGCGGATGTCGTTGGCGATCTTCATAAGCGCGGCGCCGAGCTGCTTGAGTGCGCCCGAGGCGAAGACGAAATCGTCGTGCGAAGCGAGCGCCGTGAACTTATTGGGATGCGAACGGAACGGCAAGCCCGTCAGTTCGGAGATTTTGCGCGCTGCGCGCTCCGCGAACTCGGGGTGCGCGTTGAGCCCCGTCCCGACCGCCGTGCCGCCGATGGCGAGATCGTAGACGTGCGCGAGCGACTCCTCGATCGCACCGACGGCGCGATCGAGCTGATTGACGTAGCCCGAGAATTCTTGACCGAGCGTCAGCGGCGTCGCATCTTGCAGGTGGGTCCGCCCGACTTTGACGACGTCCGTCCATTGCTTCGCTTTACGATCGAGCGCGTCGCGAAGCGCCACGACCGCCGGTACCATTTCGACGAGCGCTTCGGCCGCCGCCATATGCATGGCGGTCGGGAACGTGTCGTTCGAGGACTGCGACATATTTACGTGGTCGTTGGGATGGACCGGCTTCTTGGAACCGAGCACGCCGCCGGCGAGTTCGATCGCGCGGTTGGAAATTACCTCATTGACGTTCATGTTCGTTTGCGTGCCGGAACCCGTTTGCCAAACGCGCAGCGGAAAGTGCTCGTACAGGTCGCCCGCGATAATCTCGTCGGCGGCGCGCGCGATCAGACTCGCGCGTTCCGCGTCGAGTTTCCCCAGCTCCCGATTAACCAGAGCCGCCGCTTTCTTCAGTAGCGCCATCGAGCGCACGACCTGACGCGGCATGACGTCGCGCGGCGTAACGCCGTCGCCGATATCGAAATTCACGAGCGAGCGCGCGGCCTGCGCGCCGTAATACCTATCGACGGGAACCTCGATCGCCCCCATCGAGTCCGTCTCGGTTCGCGTTTGCGCCTGCGGGGAAGTCGTCGTAGCCATAAGAAGGTCTTCCCGGCGACGGCCCGGATTCACCTCGCCGAGGACTCCTAATGTAGCAAGCCGAGCGACGGCCGCATTTGTAACGATTTGGTGTGGCGGGTCGGCGGCCACCTCGAACCCGGAGGCTCCGCAAATGGGAACGGGAACATTTATCGGGTGCGAAACGCGTTGACCAGCGCGGTCGTTGTTGCGTTCTTCGGTTTTTGCGTAAGCGTCATCGCCGCCGCCGCGGCCGATCAATCTCCATCACCCGCCCCCGTTGCTTCCGACCTTCCGTCAGCCACGGCGTCCTCTGCGCCGACCGGAAGCGGCGTGCCCTCGCCGACGCCTTTGCTCGAAGACGATACGTCCGTCGCCGCCCGGGCGAAAGAATGGCTCGGACGGCTGCAAAAGGGTCAGCTCGACCGCACGCAGTTGACCCCGGACTTAAGCGCCGGATTGCAGGACGCGACCGTCGCGGCCCTCTCCAAGCAGCTCAGCCCGCTCGGCGCGCCGCAACGTCTGGTCCTACGCACGAAAAGAGAAGTGGCGGGGATTACGACCTGGACGTTTCGCGTTAGCTGGCCCGACCAAATCCTCGATTACACGTTCGGCGTCGAGAACGTCTCCGGAAAGATTTCGGCGCTCTACCTCCGCCCCGGCTCCCCCGCCTAGCGGGCTGGCCTGATATCGCCCGGCTCGTCGTTGCCCGGCAGCTCATTTCCTTAAGGAAACTTCGCTGCCG
>CAXUFI010000228.1:0-4536 GCA_964250245.1 uncultured bacterium | reverse complement strand
CGTCGGCCGCCCCGCGCCGATGAGGTCGCGCACCGCCTGCGCGAGGCCGTCGCCCGCCGCGTAGGCCCGGATCGCGGCGATCGTCCCGGGATCGATGGCGAACCGGTCCGGCGGCAGCGCGTCGAGCGGGTGCCAGCTCCAACCCTCGCACTTATCGGGCTCGGCGTTGACGGGGTCGCCGCGGTCGCAGCGCACGGCGAAGAAAACGGTCTCGTAACGGTAGCCGATCTCCGGGAAGTCGTCGAATTGTCGCGCGATCTCGTGCGGCTCGGAGACGGTCAGTCCCGTCTCTTCGAACGTCTCGCGGATCGCCGCGGCGGCGAGCGTTTCGCCGCGATCCGGTTTACCGCCCGGCGTTTGCCAGAGTCCGTTGCCGTGCGACGCGATGCGCCGTCCGAGCAAGAGGTTACCGTCGCGGACGATGGCCGTCGCCACGCCGATGCCGTTTCGCAATTGCATGGCCCGCCCTTCGCAGAGGCGCGCCTTTCACCCGCCGCCAACAACGCCGCGCAATGGTATCCGCCCCGCCGCCGCACGACGACCGCGTACCGCTCGACGAGCTCCGCCACACGGCGGCGCACGTGCTGGCATACGCCGTGCAGGATCTGTTTCCCGACGCGAAGCCGACGATCGGGCCGGCGATCGAAAACGGGTTTTATTACGATTTCGATCGCGCGGAGCCGTTTACGCCCGAGGATCTCGTGCGTTTGGAAGAGCGGATGCGGGCGATCGTCGCGGCCGATTACGAGATGACGGGGGCGCGGGTCACGCGCGACGCGGCCCTCGAACGGTTCGCGAGCAATCCGTATAAAGTCGAACTCGCGCGCGGCATTCCGGCGGCCGAACCCGTCACGCTCTATACGATCGGAACGTTTACCGATCTCTGCCGCGGGGGCCATGCGAAAACGACGGGGCTCATCGGCGCGCTCAAGCTGACGAGCGTCGCCGGCGCGTATTGGCGCGGGGACGAACGCAATCCGCAGCTGCAACGGATCTACGGCACGGCATGGCACACGCAAGCCGAACTGGACGCCTACCTGTTGCAGCTCGAGGAAGCGCGCCGGCGCGACCATCGCAAGCTCGGGGCCGAACTCGATCTCTTCTCGATCGAGGAAGAGGCGGGCGGCGGGCTCGTCTTCTGGCACCCCAAGGGCACGATCGTACGCAACGTCGTCGAGCGGTTCATACGCGAAGGGCTCGCGCAGCGCGGTTACGAGCAAGTCGTCACCCCGCACATCGTAAGCGAGCGTCTCTACGAGACGTCCGGCCATCTCGAGAATTATGCGAGCGACATGTTCGGGCCGCTCGAAGTCGAGGGGCAGCGATTTCGTTTAAAGCCCATGAATTGTCCCGGGCACATCTTAATTTATAAGAGCCGGGCCCGCTCGTACCGCGATCTGCCCTTGCGCTACGCGGAGTTCGGGACGGTGTACCGCTTCGAACGCAGCGGCGTCCTGCACGGCTTGACGCGCGTCCGCGGGTTCACGCAAGACGACGCACACCTCTTCTGCATGCCCGAACAATTACAAGCGGAGTTCGAACAGACCGCCGATGAAGCGCTGCGGATGATTACGGCTTTCGGTTTCGAACGGGTCGAATACTATTTGTCCACGCGCGACCCGGCGGAGCGCACCGCGACGGACGAGATCGCGGAGACCGCCATCCGCAACGCCCTCGAATCGCGCGGCCTGCCCTATTCCTACGATCGCGGCGGCGGCGCGTTCTACGGCCCGAAACTCGACGTCAACGTGCACGATGCGATCGGCCGAACGTGGCAACTCGGGACGGTGCAAGTCGATTTCAACATGCCGGCGCGCTTCGAACTCGCATACCGCGGCAGCGACGGCGCCGATCGCACGCCCGTGATGATCCACCGTGCGCTCGCGGGCTCGCTCGAGCGGTTCTTCGGCGTTTTAATCGAGCATTACGGCGGCGCGTTCCCCGCCTGGCTCGCGCCGGTGCAAGCCGTGGTCACGCCGATCTCCGAACATCAACTGGCGTACGCGACGGAGGTTCGGGACCGGGTGCGCGCGGCGGGCTTCCGCTGCGACGTAGACGCCTCCAATGAAAAGCTCGGTTACAAGATCAGGCATTGGAAAACGCAAAAGGTGCCCTACATCCTCGTCACCGGCCGCAGCGAAGTCGAGACGCAGACCGTTACGCCGAACGAACGCGGTAACGACCTCAAACGGCCGTCGCTCCCCGTCGACGCGTTTATCGCCGAACTCGCGGAGCGCGTCGCGCGCAAGACATAACGTGCGTCAGCGGACGATGTAGCCGGTGAGATCGAGGAACGGTCCGCCTTCTTTGGGATCGTAAACGCCGGGGAGCAGCGTCACGACGTGAGCGCCCGCTTTCGGCCAGCGCCACGCGAAGAGGACCGAACCCGGGAAGCGGTGGCCGGAGCTCGATTTGTTCTGCCAGGTGCCGATGCCGTTGACCGTCTCGACGCCGTCGAGCAAGATGCGTGCGTGGCCGGGTTGACAGCAGATCTCGCCGATGGTGCCGATGAGTGCGACGCCCGAACCCGAGATGTGCAGCGTCGTCGGCAAGCGCCGCACCGAATACGGCACGAAGCGCGCGTTGCGCCAGCCGCGCGAATCGACGGTGCGCCCCGCTTCGAGCGCGGACGCCGCGATCTCCGAGGCCAAGCCGCCGTTGGTCTGCCAGGCCGTGACGATCCCCGCGGGCGGCGGCCCGTCGAAGAAGCGGCCGTACGTGCCGTCGGGCTTGCGCGCGGAATATGCTGCCGCGGCGTTCGTCAGCAGCCACTCTCGCGCGAAGCCCCGATGCTCGACCGTCGCGAGCTCGAACATGGCTTCGATCAACGGCTCTTCTAAATCGTTCTCCGCTTGCAGATCGCTAAAGACGCCGGCCGAATCGGAGAGTTGCCGGTCGACGGCGCCGGCCGTCGCGAGCGCTTCATCGCGATACCGGCCGCGGCCGGTAAGCGCGGCGAGCCGGAGACCGTTCCAGATCATGTTGCCGTTGACCGAAGCGAAAAAGCGGTGCGGTACTTGCACGCACCGTTTGCCGTCATCGAAGACGTATACGGAATAGAGCGGCAAGCGCGGATCGAGGAAGTAACGCCGGATCGCCGCGTACCGCGTCGCGGCGATGCGCAAGTAGCGGCGGTCCTGCGTGGCGTCGTAGAGCAGGATCGCCGCCTTCACACCGTTGGAATCGGTTTCGAGCGTCTTGAGCCGGTCGCCGCGACCGTTCGGGCGCTGGTAGCGGATCGCGGGGCACGCGCCGCGCGCGTAGGCGTCGGAACCCTCGACTGAGTTAAATGCCGCTTCCGCTTTGGCGAGCGCGAGCGTATTGCGCGGCGAGGCTTCGTATTCGCGCGAGGCCGCGATCGAGTCCCACATCGGCACGTCGCTCCATAAGACGCAGCGGCGAAGGCGGCACGGCGGCAAATAGCGCCGTTCGGTTCTCGATAGCGCCGCGAAGATCGGCAGCATCGCGGTATCGTGCGTTATCGACCAGTGCAGATACAGCGTGTCGGTCAGCGAGTCCGAGCCCCAGTCATGATTGCGAAAGACGCAGACCGCGGCCGGGCAGTCGTGCCAGAGACCATCGCCGCCGTAGAGTTGCCGGACGAGCGTCCCGACCGCGTCGTCGCTCAGCCGAGCGAAGGTCGAAGACGAAGCCGGCGCCGCACCCGGGACGGGCGCTCGCGGCTGCGCCGGCGGCAACGCGAGGCCGAGCGTCGTGCAGACGAGCAACGTCGCGAGAATAGCTTTCCGCGTGCTATCGGACAACCGGCGGCGCTGCGGCTTGATCATACTATCGTCTATCGGCCGCGGCCCGAGTCCGTACGCATCATCAAGGTGCGAACGCTCGCTCGTATCGAACAGCAGCGTATGTGGCGTCGAGTACTCTTGGCCGGCGGTCTCTTTGCATTCGGTCTTTCCGGTTGCAAGAATAACGATCTTGCGGTGCGCGAAGCTTCGCGAACGCTGGCGGCGACCGCGTTCTCACCTCCGCAGGCCGTTCAAACGTTGACCTTTACCTCGGGCGAATCCCGCACGCCGCGGGCGCAGGCGATCGATAGCTTTCTTTACGCAAAGCATTGGCTCGAATGCAAAGACACGCAACCCGGACTCTTCTCGCGCGTCGCCGTGTGCACGCTCGATACGGCCGGGCTCACGTTCGCGCGTGAGAATAATTGGCACGCCACGCACGTCGCGGCCGGTTGCGCGCTCTGCGAAACGTGGACGGTCCCGCTCGCGCGGGCCACGTTACGTTCCGTAACCGGTCTCATGCAACGCGACAAGACGCACGCCGTCGCGACGTATGCGTACGAAGTCGTTCCCAACGCCTTCGGCGGCGAGCTCGGCGATTGGATGACGAAGAACTCCGATGCGTGGTGCGGGCCGGACCCGCGGGCCGCCGGCGGCTGGGGCCGCACGCGCGACGGTCAGGCCGACTTCGTTCGCGCCGGATCGAGTTGGACCGTGGCGGACGCCGCGCCGGGGGCAACCTTCGCGGGGACGTTCGGGGCGCCGGCCCCCGATCGCCCGTGCGCCGCTC
>CAXUFI010000227.1:0-4552 GCA_964250245.1 uncultured bacterium | reverse complement strand
GAGCGGCCCGACGGTGCTCGTCATCGCGACCGCCGGGACCGCGGACGCCGCCGCGCGCGCCTATGCCTCGCAGGCGCTCGTAAGCGCCTTACGCCGCAACGGAGTGGGCGGCGCCTTTCTGCCGGTCAGCAGCGCCGACGTCGGCGCCCAAGCCGCGGACCTTTGCACGGCGAACGCCGCCTCGAGATTTTTCGCGCCGACGCTCGCGATTAACGGCACCCAGCGGGGCGCCGGCGTCGTGCTCGACGTGGTCGGCTACGATTGTAAGGCCGGCCCGACGGCGAAGGACGAGGCGTCGAGTTCCGCCCGGACGACGACCCGCGCGGCGGTGGAGCGCGCGATCGATGCGGCGGCGGCGACGCTCGCCAAACGGCTCGGGCACCAGGCCGGCGCCGCTACTCGAGCAACCCGTCCGGCAACGACGTAACGATCGTTCCCGCCGCCACGTCGATGCGGCGGACGAACGCTTTGACGAGCGGGACGAGCGCGCGGCCGGGCTCGACGACCAGACAATCCTGCGCGGGATAGTGTTCGACGCCCACGACGCGCGCGAGTTCGCGACCGGCGTCGTCGAGCAGGCGCAACCCGATGAGTTCGCTATCGAGATATTCGTCAGGACCCAGCGGCATCGCGGGCCGGTCGATCGAGAGCTCCGCCCCGACCAGCGACGACGCCTGCTCGGGGTCGGCGATGCCGGCGAAGGCCACGAGCAGTCGCGCATGGTGCCGCCGCGCGCTCGTGCAGCGCAGCACGCCTTGTTCACCGCGCAGGCGATACGTGAACGAGCCGCCCGGCACGAACGCGTCCGCGCCGAGCGGCGTGGGCACGCATTTGAGCTCGCCGCGAATCCCGAAGACGCCGGTCAGCCGGCCCGCCGGCTGCATCACGGCCGGCCGCGCAGCGCCGGTACGGCGATCAAAAGGAGGCCGAACGAAATGAACGCGTCGGCGAAATTGAAGACGTAGAAGCGCGGCAGCGCGATGTAATCGATGACGTAACCGTGCGCGACCCGGTCGACGACGTTGGCGAGGGCGCCTCCGGCGACCAGTCCGAAACCGATCTGCGTCGCGGGCGAGGCTCGCAGCGCTCCCTGCAACAGCGCGCCGAGCAGCGCGATGACCAGGAGCGCGAGGGCGACCAGGAGCGCCGGACGCGCGCCGAAGAGCCCCATCGCACCGCGGCCGTTCCGTACGAACGTCAACGTGAGGAGCTGCGGAATGACGGTGACGCGTTCGCCGATGGCCACGTGCGCCGCTACCAGACGTTTCGCGAGCAGATCCGCGCTGCCGGCGGCGGCGAGCGCTATCGCGAAGCGGTCGAAACCCTTATTCGGCTGCGTCCGAATCCTCGCGCGCGGTCGCGGCGCTCGGCTCGGCGCCGGGTTCGAGCTCGTCCTGCGCTTCGTCTTCGTCTTCGTCTTCTTCACCCGAATCGACGATGTCGACGGTAACGCGGCCTTCGGCGCCCGCGCGGACGATCGTCCGCAAGGCCTGCGCGACGCGACCGCCCCGGCCGATAACCTTGCCGAGATCCTCGGGATCGACTTCGAGTTCGAGCACGGCGCCGCGCGCGTCGGGATGGAGTTCGACGACGACGGCGTCCGGTTTGCTCACGAGCCGTTTGGCCAGGAACGACAAGAGTTCGACCGCCCGCGGATGGGCGATCTCCGCCGGCAGCGGATCGCGTTTCGGGGCTTTGCGCCGCACGAAGCGGCCCGCGCTTTCGCCGGCGGGTTCGGGCGGCCCGCCACGACTCGGCCGGCGAGCCGGCCGTTCGTCTTCGGGCTCGATCTCATCGATGATGGTTTCGCCCGTTGCGATCGTCCGCGCGCCGAGCGTCGACCGGCGCTCTTCTTCCTCGCCACCTTCATCGCCGAACAGCCCGAACTCATCGTCGAACGCGCTCACGGTTTACGCGCTCCGCTCGGACTTCGGTTTCCGCTTGGTTTCGGGGATAAAGCCGCGTTCGACGAGCCCGCGTTCCGCGAGCAGCCGGCGGACGGGATCGGACGGCTGCGCGCCGCGCCCGAGCCACTCTTTGACTTTCGCTTCATCGATCACCACGGTCTTCGGCTCCGTACGCGGATTGTAGTGACCGACGATCTCGATGAACCGGCCGTCCCGGGGCGAGCGGGCGTCGGTGACGACGAAGCGATACGTGGGTTGCTTTTTCGCGCCCATGCGGCGCAGACGGATCTTGACCATTACCTTTTCGCTGCTTTCGTATTTCGTTGCTATGACCCGGCGCGGCGCGGCGCGGAAGGTCTCCTCGGGTTATACCTTTTGCGGGCCGCGCGCGCCCGGCAGGGCAGGCATGCGGGACCGTTTGCCGTTGCCTCCGCCGAGTTGCTTCATCATCGAACGCGACGCTTCGAACTGCTTCACGAGCCGATTGATGTCGGCCACCTGGGTCCCGCTGCCTTGGGCGATGCGCCGGCGGCGTGAAGCGTTGAGAATCTCGGGGCGGCGGCGCTCGTGCCGCGTCATCGAGCAGATGATGGCTTCGACGCGATTGACGTCGCGCTCGTCGATCTCGAACTCTTTGGGCACGAGCTTCGACATCCCGGGAATCATCTTCATGATGTCCGTCATCGAGCCCATCTTTCGCACTTGGCGCAATTGCGCGAGAAAGTCGTCGAGCGTAAACTCGTTCTTTCGAAATTTCGCTTCGAGTTCTTTGGCCTGCTCGAGCGAGTAGACGCTCTGCGTCTTCTCGATGAGCGTGAGCACGTCGCCCATGCCGAGAATGCGCGAGGCGAGCCGGTCGGGATAGAACGCTTCGAGCGCGGAGAGCTTCTCGCCGACGCCGACGAATTTTATCGGGGCGCCCGTCATTTTGAAGATCGATAACGCGGCGCCGCCGCGCGCATCGCCGTCCATCTTCGTGAGCAGGATACCGGTGATCCCTAAACGTTCGTTAAAGACCTTCGCGACGTTCGTCGCCTCTTGCCCCGTCATCGCGTCGGCGACGAATAGGATTTCGCTCGGCCGCGTGGCCGTCTTAATACGTTCCAGTTCCTGCATCAGCGCCGCGTCGATCTGCAAGCGCCCGGCCGTATCGATGATGACGGTCGGAATGCCGAGCCGGCGCGCCTCATCGACGCCGTGCTCGGCGATCGCGACCGGATCGTCGGAGGCCTCACTATAAACCGGGAGATCGATCTGCTTGCCGAGCGTCTGCAATTGCGTGACCGCAGCCGGCCGGTAGACGTCCGCGGCGACGAGCAGCGTGCGCCGCCCCTGCTCCTTAAGCCGCAGCGCGAGTTTGCCCGCGTGCGTCGTTTTGCCCGAACCCTGTAGACCGACGAGCATGATGACGGTCGGCGGAGCGTCGGAGAATTGTAAACGCGACGTCGCGCCGCCCATGAGCGTAACGAGCTCGTCGTGAACGATCTTGATGACGGATTGCGCGGGCGTCAGCGATGCGAGCACGTCCGCGCCGACGGCCTGCTCCTTGACGGCGTTGACGAAGTCTTTGGCGACCGCGAGGTTGACGTCGGCTTCGAGCAGCGCGACGCGAACCTCACGCGCGACCTCATTGACGTCGGCTTCGGTTAGGCGGCCGCGGCTGCCCAGCCGCGCGAAGATCGCCCCGAGGCGTTCGCCGAGTGCTTCGAGCACCTTAGAGCGCCACTAAACCTTCGGGCTCGTTTCGTCGATCTTGGCGACGGCGTCGCCGACCGTCTTGATCTTCTCGGCCTCTTCATCGGGGATGTCGATGTTGAATTCGGTTTCGAACGCCATCACGAGTTCGACCTGATCGAGGGAGTCCGCTCCCAAATCGTCCGTTATCGACGCTTCCGGCGTCACCTCGGCCTCGTCCACGCCGAGCTGTTCGACGATTATCTTTTTGACCTTATCGAAGGTCGTGCCAGTCGTTTCCGCCATGGATCTCCTACGCGCGTCGTGGCGCCGTTACGTCAAAAAACCGCCGTCGACAACGATCGTTTGACCGGTCACGTAGCGGGCAGCATCGGAACACAGAAAGGTGACGACCCCGCTCACGTCCTCGGGGGTGCCCGCTCGCCCGAGCGGGATCAAAGTCAGATATTGGTCTCGCACCCGCGGGGGCATGCTTTCCGTCATCGCGGTTTCGATTAAGCCGGGCGCGACGGCGTTGACTCTTACGTTCCGCGAGCCCAATTCCTTCGCTACCGACTTCGCAAGGCCGAGCAACCCGGCTTTGGACGCGGCATAGGCGGCTTGGCCCGCGTTCCCGGCGATCCCGACGATACTTGAGATCAGCACGATGGTGCCGGCGCGTTGTTTCATCATCGGCCGCGTTACCGAATTCAGCAGATAGAACGCCGATTTCAGATTGACCGCGAGCATCGCCTCGATATCGACCGGCTTCGCCCGCGCGATCAACGCGTCGGCCGCTTTGCCGGCGTTGGCGATCGCGTGGTCGATCCGGCCGAATTCGTGCTGCACCCGCGCGACGGCCGCCTCGACGGCGTCGGCATCCGCGGCGTCCGCCACGAGCTGCAGGACGCGCGTCCCGGCGCGGGCGCCCCCCCCCGGGCGCCCCGGGGGCGCCCCCCGCGCCGGGGGGG
>CAXUFI010000226.1:0-4558 GCA_964250245.1 uncultured bacterium | reverse complement strand
GGTTCGACGTGCGGCCGGGCGACTTCTGCGTCCGCGCCGTCGAGACCGCGCGCGCCCGGCTCGCCGCCCCGCCATCGCCCGCCCCCCGCCGCCCCCCCCCCGCGCCGCCCGGCGCGTCGCCGCCCGGCTCGCCGAACTCGGCGCCAATCGCGCGACGCTCGCCTCGTCCCTCACGCTCGCCGTGTCGCAGCGGCTCGTGCGTATGCTGTGCCGGCGGTGCAAGCTCAAGAGCTCGGTCTCATCGCAAGCGCTCGCGGTCGCGCGGCGCTACGGCTTCGCGCTCGGCGTCGAGGCGTGGGATGCCCAGGGCTGCGAGGCGTGCGCGTTCAGCGGCTTCCAGGGCCGCGTCGGCGCCTTCGAAGTGCTCGAGATCAAGCCCGAGCTGGCCGCGGCGATCGAACGCGGCGACACGCCGACGCAGCTCGCCAAATTCGCCTTTAACGTCGGATACAAGCCGATGGTCGTCGACGCGCTGCGGCACGTCGCTTCGGGCGTTACGTCCGAAGGCGAAGTCTTACGCCACCTCTCCTACGATGACGCGGAATAGGGAGACGACGTGTTAGCCGATATCGAAGAGGCGATCCGCGTGTCGCGCGAAAGCGCGCACGCCGCGAGCACGTCCGATCTGCACATCGAGGGTAACGAGCCGCCTTGGCACCGCGTCGACGGCGCGATGGCGCGCATGCCGTTGCCGGTAACCGAATCCGAATCCGTCCGCGCGTTCTGCGAAGCGTACCTCAGTAAGAAAGAATACGACCGGTTGAACGGGCCGCTCGGCGCCGCCGACGGTGCGATCCAGCACCCGAGCTTCGGCGCCGTGCGCATCCATGCGTTTCGCGGCGAAAACGGATTGGCGCTCTCGCTGCGGCTCCTGCGCGACGGCGTTCCCGATTTACAAACGCTCGGGCTCCCCGCGATCGTTTCCTCATTCGCCGACTTCGCCACGGGCCTCGTCCTCTTCACCGGTCCGACCGGTTCGGGAAAATCGACGGCGCTCGCCGGGCTCGTCAACGAAATCAATCGTAAATACGAACGGCACATCGTTACGGTCGAAGATCCGATCGAATACCGCCATCGCAGCAAGCGATCCCTCATCCGCCAACGCGAAGTGGGCCGCGACGTTACGTCCTATAGCGAGTCGCTGCGCGGCGTTCTGCGCGCCGACCCGGACGTTATTTTAATCGGGGAATTGCGGGATCCCGAAGTGATGTCGGCGTGCCTGGCCGCGAGCGAGACCGGGCACCTCGTGTTCAGTACGCTGCACACCTCCGAAGCCGCGGAGACGGTTCAGCGCATCGTCGGCGTGTTCGAAGGCGGCCGCCAGGAACAGGCGCGCATGCAACTCGCGCAATCGCTGCAAGCGATCGTCTCGATGCGGCTCATCCCCGACGCGAGCGGCCGCGGCCGCCGGCCGGCCTGTGAGATCGCGCTCAACAATTCCGCCATCCGCTCGCAGCTCATGTCGCCGGAAAAGACGATCCAGATTCGCAACACGCTCGAGACTTCGCGCAAGGACGGCATGCAGACGCTCGAGATGGATCTCTCGCGCATGGTGAACGAGCGACTCGTCACGTACGAAGCCGCCGTCGCCGCGTCGGATTATCCCGAACAGATCCGCGTCTCGGCCGGTATCCGCTAGTGCTAACGGGGCGGGACTAGATGGCGGTAACCTTCGCCTATCGCGCGCGAACGCCGAGCGGGGAACGCGTCTCGGGAACGATGCGCGCGCTCGACAGGAACGCGGCGCTGACGATGTTGCGCGAGCGCATGTTGATTCCGTCGAGCCTCGAATCGACGCGCGCGACCTTCTCCTTCACGCGCGTCTTCCGGCGTGCCAAGCCCAACGAACGGCTGGCATTCTTTCGCGCCTACGCCGCGCTCGAGCAGGCCGGCGTCGATTTCTCGGCAGCCTTTTCGCTCTTAATCGCGCAAGCGCGCACGCCGCGCTTTCGCGACGCTCTCGCGAGCATACGTTCCGACGTCGAACGCGGCGGCGAAAAGGTGTGGGCGGCGATGGCGCACCGGCCCGACGAATTCTCCGATCTCGAAGTCGCCATGGTGGCGGCCGGCGAGGAAGCCGGGAATCGCGAGGAAATCTTCGACCGCCTCGCGCTCTTCCTCGAACGTGACGAGCGGCTGCGCAAGAAGCTGCAAGCGGCGCTCTTCTATCCGGCCCTCGTGCTGGTCGCCGCCTTTGCGATCTCCGTCTATATCTTCGCCTTCGTGATCCCGCAATTCGCGAAACTCTTCGCGAGCTTCGACGTCGCGCTCTCACCCGTGATGGTAGCGATGCTCGGCGTGAGCGCGGTGCTCGCCAACCCGGTCGTCGACCTCTGCGCGGTCGCTGCGGGGACGCTCGGCTTCGCCACGTTGCTGCGCGCGTTACGCACGCCGGAAGGCGAATTCGCGTTCGACGCGCTGCGGCTGCGGCTGCCGCTCGTCGGCGAAGCGCTTCGCAAGACCGTGCTCTCGCGACTGTGTCGCGTGCTCGCGACGCTGCTGCAGTCCGGCGTCAATCAGGTGCGCGCGCTCGAAGTCGCGATTCCCGTCGCCGAGAGCCCGCTCTTCGCGCGCGCCGTTTCGGCGGCGCGCGAGCAGATCGCGACGGGAACGGCCGCCTCCTTAGAAGAGGCTCTCGCGGCGTCGGGTCAATTTCCGGCGCTCGTGCTCGGGTTCATACGCGTCGGCAGTTCCGCCGGCAACATCCCGCAGATGCTCGTTAAAATCGCGGAGTATTACGAAGAAGACGTGGAGGCGATCCTAACGGCACTTCCCACGCTCATCCAAACGGCCGTAACGCTCGGACTCGGTGGGATCGTCGCGGTCATCGTCTACGTCGTGTACGTCCCGCTATCGACGCTGAGCACGTCGATCCGTTAAATGCTTTCGACTTTCGAGGTACGCTCCATGCGCGAAGCGCGAGTTTGCAACGCCGAACGCGGTTTTACCCTCGTCGAACTGATGGTCGTGGTGGCCATCGTCGCGTTGCTGGCGGCGATCATCATCCCCAATTACGTGCACTCCCGCGCGCAGGCCGCGGTCGCGCAGAGCGAGGCGAATCTCAAGCAGATCGCGACCGCGCTCGAACTCTTTCATACCGATTTCGAGCAGTATCCGGCGGGTGCGGGCACGACCGTCGCGCCCGCGCTCTTCACGCCGCCGCAAGGCAACCCGGGCGGCGGAGCGGGCGCCAACAATTACCTGAACTCGACGCCGACGAACGCCGTCTCGCGTAAACCCTACTTGTATACGCTCGTCGCGGGCAACGGTACGACGACCGAGTCGTACACGCTCGACGATGAGGGACCCTACGACGTGACGACGCTCTCCGGCGTGCCGGTGCTCGGCGGTGCGGGCAAGTGCACGGCTTGTACGACGCTTCACTATTCGCCCGAAGCCGGACTGTACGGTTCGTGATGGAGCATCCTGCGACGCTCGTCCTCATCGCTGCCGCGTTGCTCGGCTGGATCGTGCTTGCGGCCTCGCTCGTGCGAACCGCCGAGCGTAACGTCACGGGTGGGCCGTTGCCGCCTCCCTGGCGAGCGCTGACGCTCGCCGTCCTCGTCGCGGCCTCGGCACTCGGCTTGCGGCCGCTGCCGCAAGCCGTGAGCGACGCGCTCGCGTGCACGCTGCTCGTGCTCGCCGCGGGCGCCGACTATCGCACCGGCTTTCTCTTCGACGCGATAACGTTTCCGGCGGCGCTGCTCGTGCTCGCGCTGGCCGTCGCGACGGACGCCACGGCCTCCGCCGCCGGCGGCGTCGCGCTACTGGTCGGCAGTTTCGGGAGCGTCGTCGTGCTGTCGCGCGGCCGGGCTCTCGGCTGCGGCGACGTCAAAGCGATGTACGCGCTGGGCGCGGCGTTCGGGCCGCTGGAATCGCTCGTCGCAATCTTCGCCGCCGCCGTGAGCGCCATCGTCGCCGCCGCCGTCGCCGGCCGGCTCGAGCGTGGCGCCGCACTCTCCTTCGGTCCGCATCTCGCCGTCGGCGCGGTCTTCGCCTTGATCGCCGGCGGCCCCGTTACGCGTTACTTCGCGGGCGCGTAGATGAGATTGATGGGCCGGAAAACGTCCCTGCCGCTCGGCGTCGATATCCGCAACGAGTCCGTCTCGTGCGTAGCGGCGGAAGCCGAGGGCGACGGTTTCGCGGTCCGCGAGATGCTGACGCTCGACGTGCCCGCGAAGGAACCGCTCGATCTCGCCGTGGCCGAAACGTTACGGAGATTACTCGGCAGCTTTACCACGCGCGAGCGGCGCTGCATCCTCGGCGCGCCGCCGGGCGAAGTCCTCACGCGCGCGTTCCGCGTGCCGCCCGGCATGCGCCGCGGCGAAGCCGAACGCGCCGCCACGCTGGAAGCCGACACCATCGTCGATTGGCCCGCTTCCGAGCGTCTGGTCGCGCTCGATCCGCTCCCCGGCCGCAGCGACGAACGCTTACTCTCGATCGCGCGGAATAGCTCGGTCCGGCGGCTCGTCGCGATCGCCCAGGCCGCGGGGTTGCGGCCGGTCGCGTTCGACGTGCCGGCTTGCGCGTGGCGGCGGGCCGTGCCCGACGCCGATGC
>CAXUFI010000225.1:0-4573 GCA_964250245.1 uncultured bacterium | reverse complement strand
TTACAGAAGCGCACGATCGCGAAGATCGGCGCGCGCGCCGCGCAGACGCGCCGGGACCTGAGCGGTACGCTCGCCGCCCTGCCGGGCGCCGGCAGCCCGGGAGCGGCGCCCGTGAACGTCGATCCGAAGATGCGCGAGAAGCTGCTGGCGCTGCACGCGCGCTTCCAGAATAACTTCAACCGCGACGCTTCGCAAACGATCGCGCGCTTCGATCAGACGCGCGACGATCTCACGCGCCGCTTCCAAACGCTCGCCGGCGTCGATCGTGCGGCGCAGGCCGGGGCGAACCAGCAGATCGGCGCGTTGCAGAAGCAGCGCGGCGAGCTGTACGGGCAGATGGTCGCGCAAATCGATCGCGAGGTTCAGGCCCTCGCCGCCAAGCGCGGCATCGACGTCGTGGTCAGCGACGTCGTCGCGCCCGCGGGCGGCGTCGATCTCACCGCGGACGCGGAGAAGGACATCGAGAGTCTACACGAGTGAGAACGATACGAATCGCTTTAGCGGGAGCGCTCGCCGTCGCCGCCGCGGGTTGCGCGTCGCAATCGACCGCGACGATCGCGACGATCGACATCGCGCGCATTCAAGCGAACTGGCCGAAGTACATCAATTACAGCAACCAGCTCGCTTCCGATACGGACGCCATCAATCGCGCGCGGACGTCGCCGCAGCAAAAGCAGCACGACTTACAGCTGTTGCGCGCGCGCTACGTCGACATGCAGAACGAAGTGACGGGTGACGTGCGCAACGCCGCGGCGCAAGTCGCGAACGACCGTCATCTCAAGCTCGTCGTCACGCGGCAATTCGTCGGCTACGGCGGCGTCGACGTCACGGCGGACGTCGAAAAGATTCTTAAAATCGTCGAGCGGACGCCGGAGCGATCGTAACGGCGATGACGCTCGGGCAGATTGCGGCTCGCTTGAGCGGAACGGTGCGCGGCGACGGTTCGATAACGATCGAACGGATCGACGCGATCGACGACGTCGACGCGTCTTCGCTGACCTTCGCGACCGACGAGCGGTATCTGCGGCGCGCGCTCGAATCGCGGGCGGCGGCGGTGCTTACCGAAGCCGCCTTCGCGGATGCCGTCGGCCCGGCGCGTAAACCGCTCGTCGTCGTCGCATCGGCGCGCGCCGCCCGCGCGACGCTGCTCGCCGATCTCGAGCCGCCGCGACTGCAGGGGCCGTATCGCGACGCTTCGTCCGTCGTCGATCCCAGCGCCGCCATCGGCCCCGACGTCTTCATCGGTCCGCTCGCCGTCGTCGGGGCGGGGGCGACGGTCGGCGCGGAATGCGTGCTGCTCGCCGGTGCCGTCGTCGGGGCCCGAGCGCGCCTCGGGCGCCGGGTCGTGCTGCACCCGCGCGCGATGCTGCTCGACGATTGCGCGGCGGGCGAGGGCGTCGTGTTGCAGGCCGGAGCCGTCGTCGGCTCCGCCGGGTTGGGTTACGCGGTCCTGGACGGGGAGTTCGTGAAGATCCCGCAAGTCGGCAACGTCGTGCTCGGCGCCGGCGTCGAGGTCGGCGCGAACGCCTGTATCGATCGCGCCCAAACCGGCTCGACGACGATCGGCGCCGGAACGAAGATCGATAACCTGGTGCAGATCGGGCACAACTGCCGCGTCGGTAACCATTGCGCCTTCGCGGCGCTCTCGGGGCTCGCGGGTTCGGCCGAGATCGGCGATTACACGGTCGTGGGCGGCATGAGCGCCGTCGCCGGCCACACGCGCGTCGGCTCGCGCGTCCGCGTCGCGGGCAATACGATGGTGTGGGGCGAGGTGCCCGACGGCGCAACCGTTAGCGGACAGCCCGCGCAGGATCATCGCGCCGAACTCCGACAGCAGGTTCGCCTCCGCAACCTCGACAAGCTGTACGAGCGTGTGAAAGCTTTGGAGCAAAAGTAATGCCCGGTCAACACACGCTGCGCATGACGGTCGAATTAGCCGGCGTCGGCCTTCACACCGGCGCTCCGGGACGCATCGTGCTCCGGCCGCAGGTCGCGGGGAGCGGGCTGCGGTTCCGGCTCGCCGATGAGAACGTAACGTTTCCCGCGCTCGCGCAGCACGTGGTCGACACGCGGCGCGCGACCGTTCTCGGCGCCGCCGGGGCGACGGTTTCGACCGTCGAGCACGTCCTCTCGGCCCTCTTCGCGCTCGGCGTGGACAACGCTTCGATCGAGGTCGAGGGTCCCGAGGTGCCGGTGCTCGACGGCAGCGCCGCGCGCTTCGTGCAAGCGATCGCGGCCGCCGGGCTCGCCGCGCAGGCCGCGCCGCGGACGCTGCTCGTCGTCGACCGGCCGCTCTTCTTTCGCGACGGCGACGCCTTGCTCGCGGTGCTGCCCGCCGAAGCGTTCCGGATCCGCTACCTGGCCGACTTCGCCGCGCCGGTCGGGACGCAGTACATCGATGCGACGATCGACGCCGAATACTATGCGCGCGAGATCGCGCCGGCGCGAACTTTCGGCTATCTGCACGAGGTCGAAGCGCTCCGGGCCGCGGGACTCGCGCGCGGCGGCTCGCTCGATAACGCCCTGGTCTTCGCTCCGGACGGCCCGCTGACGCCGCTGCGTTACGAGAACGAGGTCGTCCGGCACAAGGTGCTCGATCTGATCGGCGATTTCGCGCTGCTCGGGGCGTGGCCGCAATGCGAGGTGGTCGCGATCAAGAGCGGGCATCGCTTGCACGCGCAAGCGACGAACGCGCTGCGCGCGGCGTTCCTGCCGCACCTCGCGGCGCTCGGGAGCTGATCCTTGGCTCCCGCCACGCGCGACGCGATGGACATCCTGGAATTGATGATGGTGCTGCCGCATCGCTATCCGATGCTGCTCGTCGATCGCATCACGCATTTCGAGCGCGGCGTGCAGGCGATGGGTTACAAGAACCTCTCGATGAACGAGCACTTCTTTCAGGGGCACTTTCCGGGTTATCCCATCATGCCGGGCGTCTATATGATCGAAGCGCTCGCCCAACTCGGCGGCACGATCATTCTGGGGCCCGACGATTTCCGGCGGCGCATCGCCTTTCTCACCGGCATCAATAAGGCGAAGTTTCGCCGGACCGTCGTACCGGGCGACCGGCTGGATATGGAAGCCAAGCTCTTGCGCACGCGCTCCAGCATGGGCTGGATCGCCGCCGAAGCGAAGGTCGACGGGAAGCTCGCCTGTGCCGCCGAGTTGATGTTTTCCGTTTCGAGCGTCGCCGATTTTAGCGGTGACGCCGCGGTGCTGCATCAATGAGGCCGCATTGATTCATCCCAGCGCCGTGGTCCACCCGAAAGCCGTCATCGGCGAAGGGGCCGAAATCGGCCCCTTCTGCGTGATCGGAGAAAACGTAACGGTCGGCGCGCGCACGCGTTTGCTCTCGCACGTAATCGTCAACGGCTACACGACGATCGGCGAGGAGTCGGATATCTATCCGTTCTGTTCGATCGGCGCGCCGTCCCAGGATCGCAAATCGCATGGCGAACGTTCGTTCACGACGATCGGCAGCCGCACGGTTCTGCGCGAATTCGTCTCGGTGCACCGCGCGACCGGCAAGGACGAGGTGACGTCGGTCGGCGACGACACGCTGCTGCTCGCTTACGTCCACATCGCCCATAATTGCCGCATCGGTAATCACGTCACGATGTCGTCGACGGCGCAACTCGCGGGTCACGTCGTCATCGAGGATTACGCCACCGTCGGCGGCCAGTCGGGCGTGCACCAGTTCGTCCGCATCGGCAGCCACGCGATGGTCGGCGGCATCTCGCGCATCACGCGAGACGTACCGCCGTACTTTTTGGTCTCCGGTAACCCCGCCAAGCCGTACGGCTTGAACACGGTCGGTCTGCAACGCGCGGAATTCACGCCGGAGATTCTCGCCGAGCTCAAAGAGTGTTACCGCGTCCTCTATCGCATGAACCTCAACATCTCGCAGGCGACCGAGGGGCTGCACGAGATCGTCAAGAGCGAACACGGCCGCCACCTGCTCGCGTTCGTCGAAGCGCCGTCGGAGCGCGGCATCCTCAAGTGATGCCGCCGCGGGCGGCGGCGCGATCGACGCCGGGTGCGGCGATGCGCGTCTTCTTCGGAACGGGTGAAGCTTCGGGTGACATGCTGGCGGCGACGCTCGCGGAGGCGATGCGGGCGTTCGTGCCCGGTGCGGCCTTTGCGGGGATCGGCGGCGAGCGGATGGTCGCGGCCGGCTTCGAACTTACGGCGCGCACGACGGGCTGGGCGAGCCTCGGGCCGGTCGAGGCGTTGCGCCGGGTGATCCCGCTGTTCTTTACCATGTGGCGACACGCGCTGGCGCTGCGCGCGCGGCCCGTCGATCTCGTCGTGCTGATCGATTTCGGCGCCTTTAACTTGCGCTTGGCGAAGACGCTGCGGGCGCTCGGGTATCGCCGCCCGATCCTCTATTATTTTCCGCCCGGCGCCTGGCTCGACCGTCCCAAGCAATCCGCCGCCGTCGCGAAGCTCACGCTGCCGCTCACGGCGTTCGAACATCAACGCGACTTTTACCGCGCGCGGGGACTCGCGATCGTCTACTACGGCCATCCGCTGTGTTCGCTCGTCGCGCCGCGGCCCGCGCGTCCGCCCGCGC
>CAXUFI010000224.1:0-4649 GCA_964250245.1 uncultured bacterium | reverse complement strand
ACTCCGCTCGGCCGGCGCCGCGCGGCGCCCGCCGGCGGCCGGCCTGAGAGGACTCTTCCAGACGGGCGCGCTCCTGCGACCCGAGTTGTAGCGCCTCGACCAGAAGCGCGAGCGTCTGGTGCTGCGGGCCGCGACGCGCGCTACGTTCCAACGTGCTGATCGCGCCCGGGCTCAAACGCGCGCGCTCCGCGAGAGCTTCTTGAGAGAGGCCGGCGGCGCACCGGAATTCGCGCAGCAGGGAGCCGAAATCGCCCGCACTCATTCGGGCCGCTTCTGCTGAATCACGCGACGCTACGTCCGGGTGCTCGGATGCGTAAGCGCTCCGCCGACGGAGCGCGCGGAAAGAGCCTGCGCGTGTTGAGGGCCGCGGTCGTCATGGCGCACGGCACCTTCCGCCGCAGGAGCGTCAGCCAAGTAAAATCGCGTTCGTCCGGTTGCAAATAAAAATAGCCGCGCCGGATGTTGCGGAACGTCGTGATCGTCGAGAGAGCCGTCATGGTGGCGTAAATCGCGAGATGATAGAACGGCGTCGTCCGTGCAGTTTCCGAATTGCCGTTGCGAGCGATCTCGTACGTCGGGATGAGGCTCACGAGCGCGAGATACGCGAAGATAAGAGCGAGATCGAGACCCGCCGGCTCGTACGTGCCGGAGAGCCTCCGGTCATAGATGAGCCACGGCGACGCGATGACGGCGAACGTGCCGAAGGTCAGCAAGAGAGAGATGCCACGCCCGATGTCGACATGGCCGCGGACGATCGACAGTCGCAGGGCTTCGAGCCGTCCGGCCGGGCGCCGTTCGCGCGGCAAGAGCGTCGCGCCGAACGAGCCTTCGTGCGTGAGGTGCGGGTCGATCGTTACCTGCTTTCGTGCGGGCTACGGCGCTCGACGCCGGATGCTTGGCGTCCGGGCCGACTTCCGCCGACGCGCCCGGCACTCCCGGCCGGTGCTTCCCCCCGGCGCGCCCCGTCTTGCCGCCGGGAAATGGTACTCGCGGCGCAAATCCCGGCAGCGCTTCCGGTTTTCTCTCAGACGTAGCTCGCCCGCGACCCGGATGGTCTCGAAGCAGCGGGCGAGCACAATTTCGAACCCCGGAGGCAACCCACGTGGCCGGTCAAACCCGACGGACCTTCCTCTTCGGCGCCCTCGCGACCGCCTCGACGCTCGCGCTCGCGCGGCCCAGCCGCGCGGCCGGCCCCGAGTCGCTCGGCATCGACTACGCCTACTACAATCCGCCGAGCCTCGTGCTCAAGCAGTACGGCTGGCTGGAAGAAGCGCTTAAGCCGGCGGGGACGCGGGTTGAGTGGGTGCTCTCGCTCGGATCGAATAAAGCCAACGGCTATCTCGCCGCGAACGCTATTCAATTCGGTTCGACCGCCGGGAGCGCCGCACTCTTGGCTCGCGCCAACGGCACGCCGATTCATACGATTTTCTTGTATTCGCAACCCGAGTGGACGGCGCTCGTCGTGGCCAAGAACGCGCCCTATAAAAGCGTGGGCGACCTGCGCGGTAAGAAGATCGCCGCCACCAAAGGTACGGACCCGTACTTCTTCTTGCTTCGCGCGTTGCGCGACGTCAAGCTCGAGCAGAGCGACGTCGAGATACTCAACGTGCAGCACCCCGACGGACGCGCGGCCCTCGAGCGCGGGGATGTCGATGCGTGGGCCGGGCTCGATCCGCACATGGCCGCGTCGGAGCTCGACGCCGGTTCGCGTCTGCTGTACCGCAACGTCGCCTACAACACGTTCGGTGCGCTCAACGTCCGGGAAGATTTTCTCAAAGATCATCCCGATACGGTGCAGGCCGTGCTGCGCGTTTACGCGCGCGCCCACGCGTTCGCTTCGCGTAACGTGGATGCGACCGCGAAAATCGTCGCCGCCGCGTCGAATCTCGAATTACGCGTCGCCGATCGTCAACTGAAGTTGCGCACGCGTTATCCCGACCCGACGCCGGGGCCGGCCTATCGGGAAGCACTCGCGGGCGTCGTTCCGATCGTACGCGAGAACGGGCTCGTCGTGGCAGGTACCGACATCGATGGGGCGCTCGCCTCGCTCGCCGATCCCGCACCCGCGCGGTCGGCACTGCATGGTTAAACGCCTCGGACGTCGCGACGGTGCGCTCGCTTTCGCGTTGCCCCTGCTCCTGCTCGCGGGCTGGTGGTATGCGACGGCGATCGGCGGCATCAAAGTCTACCAGCTCGCTTCGCCGGCCGACGTCCTGCGCGAACTCGGCTATCTCGCAACCAGCGGCGAGCTCTGGAAAAATCTCGGCGCTTCGCTCGGTCGCGTAGCGTTCGGCTTCGCGATCGCGCTCGTGCTCGCGCTCGGGTTCGGCACGAGCGTCGGGCTTTCGCCGCGCGTGGAACGCATCGTCGATCCGACGTTGCAGGCGCTGCGTGCGATCCCGTCGCTCGCGTGGGTCCCGCTGCTCTTGCTTTGGCTCGGCATCGGCGAGAGCGCGAAGATCGTCCTCATCGCGATCGGCGCCTTCTTTCCCATTTACGTGAATCTGGTCGCCGGGATTCACGGCGTGGATCGCAAGCTCGTCGAGGTAGCGGAGATCTTCGGCATCCGTGGCTTCGCGCTCGCGCGGCGCGTCGTCGTGCCGGCCGCCTTGCCCGCGCTGCTCGTCGGAGCTCGTATCGGGCTTACGCAAGCCTGGCTGTTTCTCGTTGCCGCCGAGTTGCTCGGAGCGACGCGCGGCCTCGGGTTTCTGCTGACCGAAGGGCAGCAAATCTCGCGCACGGACGAGATCCTCACCGCGATCGTGCTGCTTGCGATTTGCGGCAAGCTCTCCGAAAGTGCGATGCGCGCGGTCGAAAAACGGATGCTGTATTGGACCGACGGGATGGTCGCCTGATGGCCGCGTTGACCATCGAGCGGTTGACGATCGGCTACGGCGACCACCGCGTCTTCGAAGACTTTTCATTGCACGTCGCTGCGGGCGAGACGCTGGCGATTCTCGGACCGAGCGGTTGCGGCAAAAGCACGTTACTCCGCGCGGTCGCGGGACTCGTCACGCCGCTGCGCGGGCGTTTCGAAACGGAGGACGAGATCGGCATCGTGTTCCAGGAGCCGCGCTTGATGCCGTGGCTGAGCGTCGAGAAGAACGTCGCGCTCGCGGTGCGCGGAGACGTCGAGCGCGCGCGGGTCAAAGATGCGATCGCGCTCGTCGGTCTAACGCGTGCGGCTCATCTCTTACCGAAGGCGCTCTCCGGCGGCATGGCGCAGCGAACGTCGCTCGCGCGCAGCCTCGTCCGCTCGCCGCAGCTCCTCCTGCTCGACGAACCGCTCTCCGCACTCGACGCGCTCGCGCGACTCGATTTGCAAGTCGCGATCGCGCGGATCATCCGCGAGACCGCGAGCACGTCGATCCTCGTAACGCACGATGTCGACGAAGCGCTCTTCTTAGCGGATCGGATCGTCGTGCTCGAGGGCGCGCCCGCATCGATCGCAACGGTTCTCGACGTCCCGGTTGCGGTTCGACGCGTGCGGTCCGCAGACGTGACGCGCGAGCGAAACGCTCTCTTCGCGGCGCTCGGCGTCGATGCGCCGCCGGTGGGGCCGCACGACAGGCCGGCTCGACTCGCTCGCATGCGTTAGGCGCGCGCGGCCCGCTGCGTCTCGACGCTCGCCAGACGCTGCCCGAGCGCCGCGCGAATCCGCTCGACCGAATAACTTCCGACAACGCGGCGCAGCGGGGCCGGCTCCTCTTCGGCGGCTGCGACGATCGCGCGCACGACGTCCCCGGGGTCGGCCCGTTCGGTAAAACTGTTCCCGCTGTCGAACCCGCGTCGTAACGCGCCGACCGGCGTCGCGTCGTAGGCCGCGATCGGATCGGCGCGCGTCAGCGCGGTGCCGAAGTTCGTGGCCGTGGGCCCGAATTCGACGATCGTGCAGGCGATGCCGAACGGCGCGACCTCCTGAGCGACCGCTTCGATAAAGCCTTCGACGCCCCACTTGCTGGCGTGATACGCGCTGAAGCCGGGATACGCCGTCTGACCGCCCTCCGACGAGATCTGCACGATGCGTCCGCCGCCTTGCCGGCGCAGATGCGATAGCGCCGCGCGGACCACGTGCATCGAGCCCAGCAAATTGGTTTCGATCTGCCGGACGATTTGTGCGTCGCTCGTTTCCTCCGCGGCGCCGAAGAGCCCGTAGCCCGCGTTGTTGACGATGACGTCGATCCGTCCGAGCGAAGCGAAGGCGTCACGCATGACGCGGCGGACCGCGTCGCCGTCCGCGACGTCGAGCCGCGCCGTCCACAATTCGCGAAAACGCGTCTCGAGGCCGGCGAGCCGTTCGACGTCGCGCAGCGTTGCCGCCACGCGATCGCCTCGTTCGAGCAGCCGCTCCGTCAACTCTCGGCCGATGCCGGACGATGTCCCCGTGATAAACCATGTACGCATCGCGAGAGTCTAGCCGAGTACGCGGGACGCATCCAGTCCTCTGCGAATGGTGACACTCGCGGTGGCATGAATCAGGACGATCGATTGCGCGAACTCGGCCGCTTCTTCCGCGAGCGTCGCGGTCGCGTGGCCCCGGCCGATGTCGGTCTCGCCGACGGAGCCCGGCGGCGTGTGCCGGGTTTACGGCGCGAAGAAGTGGCCACGCTCGCCGGGATCGGCGTGACGTGGTACACGATGCTCGAGAG
>CAXUFI010000223.1:0-4660 GCA_964250245.1 uncultured bacterium | reverse complement strand
GCAGCGGCGTGCCCGTCCCCGCCGCTGCCGCGCGCGTCCCGCTCGTCGACGACGTCGCGTGGCTCGGGCTCGGCGCGTTTCCGCCGGACGACGCACTGCTGAGCGCGTTCGGCCGGGAGATCGTCGAGCTGCGCTCGTTTCTCGAACGGCGTTCGGCCCGAGCGCTCGTGCTCGGTGACGAGTTCGCGCGAACCACGTCGCCGCGCGAACGGCGCGCGCTGCTCGTCGCGCTCAACAAGGCCGACCTGCTGCCTGAGCCCGAAACGTTGCGGGAGCGCGGCGCCTTCGGTCTGGTTGCGACGCATCTCGGCGGCCTCGCCGCGCGCGCTGCGCTGCCGCATTACGCCGTCGGGGGCGTGCGCGAAGTCTCGGCGTCGCCGCCCTCGCTCGATCTGGGCGTCGCGCTCGAGCGCCTCGCTCGAGCGACGGATTACCGATTGCAACGCGTACCGGAGGAGGCCGCGCCGCAGGCCGGTGCGCTCGCGCTCGCCGCGGCGCTCGGTCTCGACGCCGATCTCATCGCGCGCGCTCGCGCGGCGTTATAAGCCGGGCTCATGCTGCGGATTACTCCCGCCTTACTCGACCTAAGCGCAAAGGTGATCGGTTGATAGCGTTGCAATTCGTCGGCGCGTTTAGCGACAGCGTCGATTTAGCGATATCGCCACGCAACATCGCACTTCGCTTCACATCCGGCTCGAGATGATGCGGCCGGTGGCCAAACAAGCCGCACTCGATCTCCTAACGCGCGAGCAGCACGTCCGCGGATCGGCCGTCTACCATAAGTGGTTAGTACCGGCACAATTGCGCGCGTACGGCCCGGCTCAGAAAGATATCCGGCAACGCACCCGGAGTGCAAAACGATATCGGCGGAACGGGCGGCCAGAGCGACTACTACACGAAGCCGGAC
The DNA here is from genome assembly GCA_964250245.1 of uncultured bacterium. GTDB lineage: Bacteria > Vulcanimicrobiota > Vulcanimicrobiia > Vulcanimicrobiales > Vulcanimicrobiaceae > CAXTIY01. The sequence continues at coordinate 3,753 of CAXUFI010000223.1, read as the reverse complement.
TGGCAATTGACGAGTACTCCCGGCATGCCCGACGATCACCGTCGGGATCAGCCCGACGTTTCGCTCTTCGCTGCCAACGGCATTTGGAATCATTTCTACGTATTCTGCATGTCCGATCCCAAAGAGTTCGGGTCGCCATGCGATTACGCGAACCAGACCGACCTCCTCGGGAATGCGGCCGGCGGCACGTCCTTTTCCGCACCGGCCTTCGCCGGCGTGATGGAGGTCTGTTCCCGCTCGGGAATCCCAACCCGATCCTGTATCAGATCGCTGCCGCGCAATTCGAGACGCCGATCGGTTCGAGCGGTTGCGATTCTACGCTCGGCAATAAAATCTCGCCCGTGTGCGCCTTCAATTATGTAACGGCCGGCGACAACTCCGAACCGTGCGCCAAAGGCTCGATGTCGTGCTATACGAGCGCGCTGTCGAAGATGGGCGTCGGCGTTCTCAAGGCGACGGTCGACGGCAAAAGCGAATTCGCCTTCCCCGCACAGCGCGGCTACAGTTTAGCGACCGGCTTGGGAACGGTGAACGTGAAGAACCTGCTTTACAGCTACACCAGCTTCGTCCCGTACGCTTCAGCGGGCGCTCGTAGGGAGCGTCTTGATGAACGCGGTTCAGGTCACAAAGAAGGCGTCCGCAACGATCGCTGCGGGCGCCTCCTTGGGACTCGAATGCGTCGGAGTAGAGCTACGGATTAGACGGGGTTTGCGGATCTCCGGTAAGTGCCGCACCGGGCAAGCCGACGAAGTTGTTGCCGACCGGCGTACCGACACCGATGATCGGATTGTAGCCCTTCTGACCCGCGGTCACACGAACGACGCCGTTGTAACCGGGAATCCCCTGATGGAAGTAGTCGCCTTTGGCCTCCGCGGCGGCCAGACGGTAGATGTCCTCGTTGACGTTGCCGAGGCGGCTCTTGAGCACCGACTCTTTTACCGCCAGGAGCCCGGCGAATTCGGGAGAGGAGGCGCTCGTACCGATGAAGCCGCCGAGTTCGCCGCCGACGACCGCGTAGACGGCGCTATCGCGATCCGTGCCGCACGTTACCGTGACTCCGGGGCCGTAGAACGGGCAGCCGCCCATTTGCATCGCGATATCCGGGACGGTTCGCGTGCCGTAGCCGGTCGGGATCAGATTCTGGAACGACGGCTTCGCAAAGACGGAACTCGGTCCGCCGCTCGAGCCCCAGAGAGCACCCGAGATCGTGTTGCCGGTCCCGTAGAAGTCGAGCGGCGTCGTAATGCGATCGCCGATCTCGTTCTCGGAGGCGTACGTCGATTTCAGGCTCCCGCCTTTCGCGTACGTAATGAGGTTCGTGCCGCCGACTCCCGTGGTGTTGGGATCGTCGACCCAAATTCCGGCACCGTGCTGCAGCGGGGCGTACGTTTTGCCCGTACCGCTGAAGTATGCCAGCGGCAGACATTGCGTTCCCGAATTATCGCCGGAGCTGAAGACGAACGTAATGCCCTGGGCGTTGCCCTGTAGGAATAGTTCGTGATACGCCTTCAGCACGCCCGGCGGGCCGCCGATCGGCATGCCGCCGACCGTGACACCCTGGTACGCCGCGGTGTAATACAGTTCGCACTCACCGTACGACGTGCTTACGATGTCGGCAAAGTTATTGTCGTCCACGTAGGCATAGGCATCGAGGAATTCCGGGTCGCCCGTCGCGATGCCGATGATGGTCGCTCCCGGAGCGCTGCCGCCCGACTGCTGAATATCGAGGTCCGCTTCGTCGGAGATGCCCGTCGTCGGGTCGAAAGGCGCCCCGCCCAACAACACGCGTCCCGTTTTCGGCGCCGGCGCGAGTCCGCTCGAACTCAATTTCTCATGCGAAAAATACGCCGCCGCGTCGGCGCTGCTGTAATCGGACGCGCCGACCGTAGCTATGGTGACGCCTTTTCCATCGGCGAGCGTGTACGAGGGATAATCATAGGCTTGTTTGAGATCGTCGAACCAGTACGGTCCGACCACCGATTCCCGGTTGAGCGGAGCCCCCGACCGGGCGATCAGCGGTTGCGGGCCTCTGGTCGCGGCCAGCTGGTGAACGGTCGCACCGAGTTCGTTAAGTCCCGCCGGAACGGTTAGCGGCGAGCGGGCCGCAAGGCGCGTGAGATGGTCCGCGCGGACGATGCCGAGTTGCGTGTGAAACGCGCGGTTGACGGCCGCTGCCGTGCCGCGGACGTGCAACATTTGCGAATCGAGGTGCGTGATGACGAAGCCGTTCGCGCGCAGCGCCGCTTCGGCTTTGGCGAACGTCGCGGGCGCCGGAGCGAAGCTCGCGCGGAATTGCGCGGGTGATAAGAAGTGGTGGTACAGCGGCGAGTCGACGCTCGATTGCAGATGTACGAGCTGTTCGAGTTCGGCGGGGCTGCGCAGCGGCAGTTTCACGATGAAATCGACGCTTTGTGCGGCTGTCGCATTTCCGATGAACGCCGGCAGGGCGGCCTGGACCGGAAGGTGGCTGGCGAGAAGCAGCGCACTCGCCGCCGCTCCTACGAGAAACGGTTTATTAATGAACGAAACCTTTCGATTGCGAAGAGCAGAACGTGAACGGTCGATCGCGGTGAGCGGTGACTCGCGGAACGGCATTCGCTCCGTCGGCTAGTGGTTCTTATAACGAATACGAAAGATCATTAATTCAAGGGGTCCCGCGCGAGCGATCGCGGGCAGCTTCAGCGTCGCTTGCTGAGGGATCGCGCGCTGCGGCCCGAAGGCGTGCCGTATGGAAGCGGTGATCATCACCGTGGCGGCCGTCGGCGGCGAGCTCGCGCCCGAGCAGACGCCGCACCTGCCCGTCACGCCCGAGCAGCTGGGAGAGACGGCCGCGGCCTGCCGCGCCGCGGGGGCGGCGATGATCCACGTCCATTGCCGAAACGACGACGGCTCGAATACGAGCGACCCCGAGCGCTTCGCGCAGGCCTACGCCGCGATTCGCGCGCGCAGCGATCTGATCGTCCAATTTACGACGGGCGGCGCGATCGGCATGAGCGCTGGGGAGCGGGCCGGGCCGTTGCGGCTGCGGCCGGAGATGGCCACGCTCACTTGCGGGACCGTAAACTTCGGCGACGGCGTGTTCGAGAACGGGTTTCCTCTAATGCGCGGCCTGCTCGCCGAGATGGCGCGCTACGGCGTTCGGCCGGAACTCGAAATTTTCGATGCCGGTCACCTGGCCAATGCGAAGCGGCTCGCGGCGCAAGGGCTGCTCGCGTTTCCACAGCACGTCGATTTCGTGCTCGGCGTGCCGGGGGCGCTCGAAGCCACCGTCCGTAATTTGGTGTTTCTCGTGGACGGCTTGCCGGCAGGCTGCACCTGGTCCGTGGCCGGGATCGGCCGGGAGCAGTTGCCGCTCGCGACGGTCGCGCTCGCGATGGGCGGCCACGTCCGCGTCGGCCTCGAGGATAACATCTACTATTCCAAAGGCCGGCTCGCGCGCAACGACGAGCTGGGCGCGCGCGTGGCGCGCGTGGCGGCCGAACTCGGACTGATCCTCATAGCGCCCGACACCAGCCCGCGCGGCGAAGGCGTTCCGGGCGACCCGGCCGGCAGCTACGATTTCGGTCTGGGCGCCGGCTTCTACGTGGATGCCACCGCCGCGCCGTACGCGGCCAATTACCGGATGCGGTCGTATATCGAAACCGAGTTGCCCGCGGTCGTGGCGGCCAATCTGCCCGCGGACATGGGCCGGCAGTCGATCAGCGGACACTCAATGGGCGGCCATGGCGCCATCACCATCGCGTTGCGCAACCC
>CAXUFI010000222.1:0-4738 GCA_964250245.1 uncultured bacterium | reverse complement strand
GCGGCGAACCGCCCGTCCCCGCCAAGGTCCGGATCGGGTTCACGGCGTCGACCGGGACTTCGCGTAGCGTCCACCAGATCGGCGGCTTGACGGTCGCCACGATCGCCAGCGCGCTCGCGGCTCGCCCGGCGTCGTCCATCACGAATTTCACCACGCCGCAGCTGCGCAGCGCCAACGGCCGGCTGACGCTCGACGCGGTCGCCTCGCAGACGGCGTCCGGCGCGCCGCAACTCACGTATAACGGTTCGGCCGTGATGCCGACGCTGCGGCTCATTCCCGGCGATACGCTCTACGTCAACTTAACCAATAATTTACCGGCGCCGCCCGCCGGTGCGGGCTATCTCAACGACACGAGCCTGCACTACCACGGCTTGCACACGAGTCCCAATGCTCCGGGCGACGACTCGATCGATATGCTCGCGATGCCGGGTCAAACGCTCCACTACGCGATCGCGATTCCGCCGAATCATCCGCCCGGTCTCTACTGGTACCATTCGCACGCGCACGGCGAAGCCGAGCGCCAGAATCTTTCCGGAATGTCGGGCGCGCTGATCATCGACGGCATGACGCAGTACGCGCCGCAGGTCGTCGATCTGCCCGAGCGCATTCTCATCGCGCGCGATGCGTTGCCCGCCGGGCAAGCGCTGCCCGCCGCCGACCGCCGTCAAGTGAGCGCGATGCTTTGGGCGATGCGCCACGGGCTCAAAGCGAGCGGCGCCGCGACGAGCCGCCGCAGCCTAGCGATGGATAGCACGGTGCGCGGAAATACGAATGCCAGAACGCGCAACCCGTACGTCGTCGTCAATGCGAAGTACAGGCGCCTCGATGCTTCCGTCGGGAGCGCGCATTGCGCCGCGGGCGCGCCGGAAGCACCGTCACGGAACTGGACGCTGAACGGACAGATGAATCCGGCCATCGGCATCCGGCCGGGCGAACGTCAATTTTGGCGGCTCGTCAACGCGGGCTCCGACACCTATCTCGATTTCTCGGTCGACGGCGCGCCGCTGCAAATCGTCGCGCTCGACGGCGTTCCGCTCGCGCGTTACGGCAGCCCGCCGCTCACCGTCACGCATTACCTCGTTCCGCCGGCGAGCCGTTTGGAATTCATCATCGCGGGGCCGCCCGCGGGGACGCCCGCTTACGTGCGCACCAACTGCTTCGACTCGGGCTCGACCGGCCTTCCGATGCCGGCCGCGGTGCTCGCGACGATCGGCGCGACGAGCTCGTTCACCGATCAAGCGAAGCTCAAGCACAAAGACCGCGTGCTCTCGCAAGCGACACTGCGCGCGCAGCGGCGCTACGGACCGACACTCCGCGGCCTCGTGCCGCGTTCGCAGACGGCCGCGCCGGCCGGGCCGTTCGCGGGCGCGTACGCGATCGCGCGCACGCAGACGTTAACCTACAGCGACCAGAATCAGATTAACGGTCAATCCTACGATCCCGCGGCGCCGCCCGCATTCTACGCGCAGAGCGGCACGGTGGAGCGGTGGCAGATCGTCAACGCGTCGAGCCAAGTCCACACGTTCCATATCCATCAAGTTCACTTCTTGGTGCAATCGATCGTCGGCGGAACGCCGATCGAGCAGAGCAACGTCGGACAAGTTCTCGACAACATCAACGTCCCGGCGGCGACGCCGAACGGACCCGGTTCGGTCACGCTCGTCATGGACTTCACCGATCCCGCGATCGTCGGTACGTTTCTCGTGCACTGCCACATCCTCTCGCACGAAGACTCCGGCATGATGGCGAAGATTCGCGTCGGCACGGCGCCGCCGCTTTCGACGAGCGTGCCCGCGCAAGGCCTAGCGTTCGCTTCGCCGAGGGCCGCCGTGCAAACGGTCAGCATCGTCGGCGGTCAAGCTCCGTTCAGCGTCAGCGGTTGTACGAACGTCGCGAGCGCGAGCGTCAGCGGGGCGACGTTATCCATCACGCCGGCGGGCGCCGGCGGCTGCGTGCTGATCGTCGCCGACGCCACGGGTCTGACGGCGGCCGTGCCCATCGCGATTACGTCGGCGCCCGCCGTCATGCAGGTCGCGCCTAGCGCGCTCGCCTTCACCTCGCCCACGGCCGCGGCGCAAAACGCCACGATCGGCGGCGGTACGCCGCCCTATGCCGTCTCGGGCTGTCAAAACGTCGCTTCCGCGACGATCGCCGGTTCGACGGTTACCGTCGCGCCGGTCGCGACCGGATCGTGTTCGCTCTCGCTTACCGATGCGGCCGGGAACGCGCAAGTCGTCGCCGTTTCGGTCAACGCGGCGCCGGCCGCGGCCACGTTCGCCGACAACGATACGTTCCATAACAACGCGGCCCGGCAAGGCTGGTATCAGGCCGAAACGGCGTTGACGACGAGTAACGTCAACGCGGCGACGTTCGCTAAGATCAATTACTTGACCGGAAGCAATTACGGCAAGGTCTACGCGCAGCCGCTGTTCGCCAGTAACGAACAGATCGGCGGCGTGGCGCACAATCTCGTCATCGTCGCGACCGCGACGGATCAAGTCATCGCCTACGACGATCGGACGTACGCGATCGTATGGGCGCGCGACTTCACGAATCGCAGCGCCGGCATAACGCAGCAGAGCTGGACCGACACCGAATGCTATGACGTAAATCCGGACGTCGGCATCGTCGGAACGCCCGTCATCGACCGCGCGGAGGATCGTTTGTACGTCGTCGTTCCGACGGACGAGAACGGCGTGTCGCACCTGCGCATCCACGCCATCTCGCTGCAAAACGGCGGCGACGCCGTCGGGCCGCAAGAAGTGAGCGCTTCGGTCATGCTTGCCGGGAATACCGGCGTCGCGAGCACGAGCGCGAGATGGAATTTCAACCGCGGCGCGCTGCTCGAGGCGAACGGCAATATCTACGTCGCGCTCGGTTCGCACTGCGACTTCCATAACAGGGATACGCACGGCTGGGTGCTCGCTTTCGACGCGGCGTCGCTCGCGCCGGCCGGCACCGTGGTCAACACATCGAACGCCCAAAGCACGAGTTACCTCGGCTCGCCGTGGATGGCGGGCTTCGGGCCCGCCTCCGACAGCAGCGGCAACATCTATTTCGCTACCGGCAACGGAACGTTCGACGGCGTGAATAGCTTCGCGATGTCCGATCTCAAGGTTCCGGGCAATCTCGACATCGGAAACGGCTCCTTCTTCTCGCCCGCGACCGAAGCCGCGAACTCGGCGGCCGACGAAGACCTGGGGTCGGGCGGCGTGATGCTGCTGCCGGACGGGCTCTCGGCGGCGCACCCGCACCTGCTCGTTCAAGGCGGCAAGACCGGAACGAAGTACATTCTCAACCGCGATCTCATGGGCGGCATGCAAGGCGGCGACGCGGGCGCCGTTTGGGCCGGCAATATCGGCGGCCCGGAATGGGGCGGTCCCGCCTTCTTCCAAGATACGAACGGCCACTCGTACGTCGTCTACGGCGGCGGCAGCCCCCTTGCAACGTACCTCTTCAACCCCGCTTCGGCATCGCTGTCGCAAGCGAGTGCGGTGAACGTGCCGGGCGGCTGTCTCGAATGCCGCGACCACGGTTCGCAGCCGATCGTATCGTCCAACGGCACGAACCCCGGCACGGCGATCGTGTGGGCGTTGCAAACTCCGGACGCTAGCGGCGGTACGCTCACGTTATTCGCCTTCGACGCGTTGACGATGCGCGTACTCTATTCCGCTCCCGCAGGCACGTGGTTGCCCGGCGGCGGCGCGAGCCAAATCTCGGGCGCGCTCATCTCGCCGCTGGTCGCCGATGGCAAAGTCTACGTACCGACGCAGGGCGGCGTCGCGGTCTTCGGCCTGACCGCAACGGCGAGCGACGCGGCTCGCCTGCGTCATGCTCTACGCCGGACGCGTTAAGCTCCGCTGCGTCAAAACCGTATTCGCCGGTTCGCGCGATTACTACGAAACACATTATGAGGGAGATCATGACGAACCAAAATAAAGCCGCGCCCGACGAAGAGATTACCTACACGATTGCTCCGTTGGAAGACTACGAGCAAGAGATTTACGATCACATGGACGATTACGAAACCGAAGAATTAGGCGACGACGGCAAAATGGTGCCGGCGGCTATAACGGACTCCAAGGAGTAGATCGCCCGGCGGCCCGGACGAAAGCGGTGAGGGGAGACCCGAGCCGCTTTTCTTTGGAATAAGTTGCACGTAACCGCCCTGCAAAAGAACGATAGGCGACAGCGACGCGTCTGCGCGCTTGCGATATCTCCAGCGGCGCCTCTAACGCATCCGGCGGAGATTGTAAAGTGATCCCCATCTCAACTATTCGCCGCTTTACCGGCGCCGGGACTATTGCCCCATAGGTAGGCACCCGGGTGGATGCATACGGCGAGCGCGCCGCCGCGTAACATGTCGTTATTGAAGCGCGACCGCGCCGTTCGTTTTTAAACTCGTATCGCTTTTTTACGAGTAGAACAGCGACGACGCTCCGTTAACGCTTCGGATCGCGCATCGGCGAGACAACGGTGCCGGTTTTTTTGCGCCCTTTTCGGCACCGCGCACCGGTTCCAACGTTGTAGGAGCGATTCATCGATGGCATTCAACAAATTGCGGGCGTTTTGCAGCGCCGTAACCTTGGCCGCATTCGTCACCTCGAACGTTGCGGCCGGGTCGGCAAGCGTCACGCAAACGGGAATCACCGCGAAGGCCGTCGCCGCGCACGCGACGGGCCGGCGCCACGTAGCCGGGGTTGCCCGGACCGCGCTCGCCGCCGGCACGTCGTTGCTG
>CAXUFI010000221.1:0-4755 GCA_964250245.1 uncultured bacterium | reverse complement strand
CGTTCGCCCGGCATCGCCATGCCCGCCGGCACCTGCGCGGCGTTGTGCGCGCGCTCGGCGAAGCCGGCGTACGGCCGCTGCGGCGGACCGACGTAGAGTTGCCGCGGCCGCGTGATGCGCTGCTCGGGATCTTCGCTCATCTCTTTCCAGTGCGAGAGCCAGCCGACCGTGCGCGCGAGCGCGAAGATCGCCGTAAACATGTTGATCGGGATGCCGAGCGCGCGCATGATGAGCCCGGAATAGAAATCGACGTTGGGATAGAGTTTGCGCTTGACGAAATACTCGTCCTCGAGTGCGAGCCGTTCGAGCTCCTTCGCGAGTTCGAACATCGGATCGCCCGCGGCCGCGACGCCCGTTTCCGCGAGCAGCGACTCGTAGACTTCGCGCATGACCTTCGCGCGCGGATCGTAACTTTTATACACGCGATGCCCGAAGCCCATGAGCCGGAACGGGTCGTTCTTATCTTTGGCGCGCCGGATGACGTCGGGGAGGCGGTCTTTCGAACCGATGCCGATGAGCATGTTGAGCACCGCTTCGTTCGCTCCGCCGTGGATCGGCCCCCAGAGCGACGAGATGCCGGCGGCGACGCAGGCGAACGGGTTCGCGCGGCTCGAGCCGACGGTCCGCACCGTCGACGTCGACGCATTCTGTTCGTGATCGGCTTGCACGATGAGCAGCGCGTTCATCGCCCGCGCCAGCACCGGGCTCGGCACGTACGGCTCGGCCGGCACCGAGAACATCATGTGCAGAAAATTCGAGCAGTAGTCCAGATCGTTACGCGGATAGACGAACGGTTGCCCGATCGAGTATTTATACGCCATCGCGGCGATCGTCGGCATCTTCGCGACGAGCCGCTCGATCGAGATCAGGCGTTGCCGCGGGTCGAGCACGTCGATCGAATCGGGATAGAACGCCGAGAGCGCACCGACGACGCCGAGCATGATCGCCATCGGGTGCGCGTCGCGCCGAAAGCCGCGATAGAATGAAGATAATTGCTCGTGCAGCATCGTGTGATGCGTGACGTCGAAGATAAACTTCGTGAGCTGCGGTTCCGACGGCAGCTCGCCGAAGATCAACAGATAGGCAACCTCGATGAACGAGCTGCGCTCGACGAGCTCGTCGATCGAATACCCGCGATATAGCAGGATGCCGGCGTCGCCGTCGACGTACGTGATCGCCGAGCGGCAACTCGCGGTGCTCGAAAACCCCGGGTCGAACGTCGTGATGTTCGCGTCGTCGAGCAGCAGCCGCACGTCGATCGCCTTGGCGCCGACCGTCGCGTCGAGGAGCGGCAGCGGCGCAATCGAATTCCCGGCCTCGTCGCGAAGCGAATAGGCCGCGGCGGCCGGCGCGTGACCGTTCGCCGTATTGTTACCCGACATGCAGTTACGCCAGCAGCCCTTTCGTCGAGGGAACCGTCAGCTCGCCCGTCTGCGTCTTCGCCTGAGCGAAGGCGCGCGCGAACGCTTTGAACGATGCCTCGCACAGGTGGTGTGAATTCTCGCCGGCGAGTCGCAGCAGGTGCAGGTTGAAGCGCCCGTTGTCGCTGACGCTGTGAAAGAAGTGCGAGATGAGCTCGGTCTTGAGATCGCCGAGATTCTCGACCGCGAACCGCACGTCGAAGTTAAGCCAAGCGCGGCCGGAAAGATCGACGCTCGCGAGCACGAGCGCGTCGTCGAGCGGGACGGCGAGCGAGCCGAAGCGGACGATGCCGCGCCGCTCGCCGAGCGCTTCGCGAATCGCGCTGCCGAGGGCGATCCCGACGTCCTCGATCAGATGATGGTGGTCCATCCCGTCGCCGCTCGCGCGCACGGTAAGCCCGCAGCCCGAATGTTTCGCGAACGCGTCGAGCATGTGGTCGAGAAACTTGACGTCGGTCGCGACGTCGCACGGTCCGCCGTCGAGATCGAGCGCGAGTTCGATCGCCGTCTCTTTGGTTCTGCGCGAAAGCGAAGCGCGCCGAACGACCTGCATGCTATCGCGCCGCCGGCAAAGCGTCGCGGCCACGCCGCTCGAGCACCCATCCGCCGGACGGACCCGCAGCTTCGACGGCGGCGCCTTCGAGCTCACGGTCGCCGACGATACCGGACATTGCCATCGCCGCGCCTTCGCAAGCTAAGGGCGCTTTCCATGCAGTTTTCATGCCGCGAGCGGCTTATCCGAAGCACCGCTTTGCACCTCGCCGGCTCGGCCGTGCTATAGTGATGTCCGGAGAGAGGCATGAGCATCGAACCGCGACCGCTGACGCTCGCAGAATTCATCGCTTGGGAAGAGCGGCAACGCGGCAAGCACGAATTTCGAGCGGACGCACCGTACGCCAGGGCGGGCGCGACCGACGACCATAATCAGATCGTCGCGAACCTGACGGCGATCATCCGGCCCGCGCTCCGCGGCGGCCGTTGCCGCGTGTATGCGAGCCACATGATGCTGCTCTCCGAACAGCCGGCCGCGCGTTATCCCGATCTGCTGGTCACCTGCGACCCGCGCGACGCGGTCCAGCGCCGGCACAAGCGCTAGCTCATTATCGAAGTGCTGTCGGAGAGCACGGCCGGCATCGACGCCGTCGATAAGCTCGCCGAATATCAAAACGATCGCCGAGCTCGAAGAATACGTGCTCGTCGACTCGCGTACGCCTTCGGTCCGGCTCTATCGCAAGAGCGGCGAACGGTCGGCAACCGCGCCGGCAACGATCGCGGGCGATCTGCATGTAACGTCGCTCGGTCTCGCGATCGCACTCTCCGCTATTTACGAAGACGTCGATTTCGCTCGCGTGACGAGCGGTGCGTAGCTCGAACCGCAGCCGCCGCCGCGCAAAGCCCGGTCTACGGTTAAAACGGGAGCGGGCGGCGATCGGGTTCGCACCAGCGGGCACGCGCCTCGACGGAAAATAGATACTCGCGACTCCAATAGGTCAGCAGCCAGTCGGGCTTGCCGAGCGGCGACGCGAGCAGCGCGTTGCACGTCGCGTGCAGCGAGAGCGAGGGGACAGCGTTCGCGAACGCGCGCGCCGCGCGTATCGAGGCCTGGGTGATCGTCTCATGATAGCCGCTCGTGGGGCCGTTGACGACGCCGGTAACGTCGTTATAGCTCGCAATGAGCGACGGCATCCGTTCGGCCGGCGACAGACTAGGCCGGCAACGCAGAAGCCACAGCGTCGCGGCGAAGTGACCCGCATGCGTCCACTCCGCTTTGGGCAGCGTGCGGGCGAGGAACCGTATCCCGACGGCAGCGACCGCTTCGTCGGATAAGAACGGCCGTTCGTACATTGCGACCTCCTCGGTGAGGTCGGCGAGCACGCGCGACACGAGCCCGCCGACGTGTGGCGGGATCTCCGTTAGCGATTTTGGCCGGCTAGCCGCCTACCTGATTCGCACGCACGGAGAAGCCGCCGAGAGCGAGCGGCTTTGCTGTAGCGCGCGAACGGGAACCATCACGGCGACATGGTAACCGGCCGCTGGAGCACGCGTCAAGCCGGCCGGGCCGGCTTACGAAACGTCGATCAGCGCCCGCTCGCGGCCGAGCGCGGCGCTCACCAGCCGATCGACGAGCGCATCGTAACCGATGCCGGCCGCCGCGCACTCCTGCGGCAGGAGACTCGTCTGCGTCAACCCCGGCAGCGCGTTGATTTCGAGAATGTACGGCCGCCCCGCGGGCGTTACGATGAAATCGGTGCGGGAGTAGTCGCGCAGGCCGAGCAGCCGGTGCGTCGAGAGCGCGAGCATCTGTAAGCGATGCGCGAGATCGGCGTCGATGTGCGCGGGGATGTCGTGGCGGCTGCCGCCGGGCTGGTACTTCGCGTCGTAATCGTAAAATTCGCGCCCTTGCGGGACGATCTCGACGACGGGGAGCGCCGCTTCGAAGAGGACGCCGCACGAAAACTCGCGCCCGGCCACGTATTCTTCGGCGAGAATCACCGAACGGCGCTCGGAGACCACGAGCATCGCTTGCGACCACTCCTCGTGCGTCCGCACGAACGAAACGCCCGCGCTCGAACCCTCGTTGCGCGGTTTGACGACGAGCGGCAGATTGAGCGAACCCGGCAACAGCGGCAGCGTCCCGCCGTCGAAATCGAACGTATCCCAAGCCGGCGTCGGCAGACCTTCGGCCGACAACAGCTTTTTCGTAAAGTGCTTGTCCATGGCGAGCGCGCACGAGCGCAGATCGCTGCCGGTGTACGGCACGCGCAGCCAATCGAGAATCCCTTGCAGCGTCCCGTCCTCGCCGCCGGAACCGTGCAGCGCGTTGAACACGACGTCGGGTGCGAGTTCGCGCACCGCGTCGACGAAGCGGCCGTCGAAATCGAGCGACTGCGCTTCGTACCCGAGCCGTTCGAGGGCCCGCAAGACGCCTTGGCCGCTCGCGATCGAAACGTCGCGTTCGCTGCTCGGTCCGCCCATGACGACGGCTACCCGGGCGCGTTCGTTCACGCGAATACGCCGACGAAATGCACTTCGAGTTCGAGTTCGACGCCGGTTCGCGCGGCCACCGCGCGCCGCACGCGCGCGAGCAGGCTCGCGACGTCCGCCGCCGTCGCGCCGCCGCGATTGACGACGAAATTCGCGTGCACGTCCGAGACCTCGGCTCCGCCTTCGCGCCAGCCCTTGGCGCCGGCTTCCTCGATGAGCCGCCCGGCGCGATCGCCCGGCGGGTTGCGGAAACACGAACCGGCGTTGGGCTGCGCGAGCGGCTGCGTCGTTTTCCGGCGCACGAGCCGCGCTTGCGTCCGCTCGCGCACGAGGGCCGGATCGGCGGCGG
>CAXUFI010000220.1:0-4757 GCA_964250245.1 uncultured bacterium | reverse complement strand
CGATTGGCAAGCGGCGCTCGCACCCGCGTACCTGCGTTACTCCGGCGCACGCGGGCCGGCGACCGTGCTAACGGTGCACAATCTGGCCTTCCAAGGCCGCTTCCCGGCGACGCTCCTGGCGGGGCTCGGGTTCCCCGCCGCGGCCTTCACGGTCGATGGCCTCGAATACTACGGCGACATCGGTTATTTGAAAGCGGGTCTGCAATTCGCCGACCGCATTACGACGGTCTCGCCGACGTACGCGGCCGAGATCACGGCGCCGGAGGCGGGCATGGGGCTCGACGGGGTTCTGCGCGCTCGTTCGCGCGTCGTTTCCGGGATTCTCAACGGCATCGATGACGCCATATGGGATCCGGCGACCGACGATTCGATCGCGGCGCCGTTCAGCGCGGGGAAAGTCCGCGGCCGGGCGGCGAATACGCTCGCGCTGCAGGCGCGGCTCGGGCTGCATGAAGATGCGGCCGCGCTCGTGATCGGCGTGATCAGCCGCTTCTCATGGCAGAAGGGGTTGGATCTCTTGCTCGCCGCGTTGCCGCGGTTGCTCGACACGGGGGCTCAGCTCGCGGTGCTCGGTGCGGGCGACGCGGCTCTCGAGGCGGCCTTCGTCGCGGCCGCGCGAGCGAACCCCGGCCGGATCGGCTGCATCATCGGCTATGACGAATCCCTCGCGCACCTCATCCAGGCCGGTGCGAGCGCGCTGCTCGTGCCGTCGCGCTTCGAACCGTGCGGCTTAACGCAACTGTGCGCGCTGCGTTACGGCGCGGTGCCGGTCGTCGCGCGCGTCGGCGGTCTCGCCGACACCGTCATCGACGCGAGCGAGATGGCGGTCGCCGCCCGGGTCGGCACGGGCGTCGTCTTCGCGCCTCCCAATGTCGAACTGCTCGAAGCGGCGCTCGCGCGCACCGCGGCCCTGCATGCCGAACCGCGCGTCTGGAAGCGCTTGCAAAGCAACGGTATGCGCACGGACGTATCGTGGCGCCGCCCGGCGCGCCGCTACGCCGGGCTCTATCACGAACTCATTGCCGTGAGCTAAGCCGCGATCGGCCGCAGCGCAACCTTAAATTTGCAATAAGGCCGCAGTCTCCATCGCTCCCGACGCGAAGGTCGGGCGCGGAACGCACGGCGTTCGTGTGCCTAGTTGTCTTCGTTTTAAAAAGGTAGCGCCTGTGAAAACGTCCCTCTCGCGACGCGTGAATTCGCCATTGCAGAACGCGGCAATCGCAGTAATCTTTTCCTCCGCCGCCTCGGGCCTCGCCGCCGCGGCGGAGCCCGGCACGGTCGCGGGCAGCGTCTCGAGCGCCGATGGCGCGGCGATCGCTCACGCCTCGGTTACGGTCCGCGGGCCCGCCGGCGAGCACGCCGAACGCACGGATGCCCGGGGCCGCTTCACGATCGCGGCCCTGCCTCCCGGGCCGTACGCGCTCACGATCGCGGCGCCGGGTTACGACCTGCTGTCGGGCCGCACCGTCGGCGTGGAAAACGGGCGCGAGACCGATGTAACGCTCACGCTCGTGCGCTCGTCCACATCGCTCGTGACGATCGGCCGCGTGCAAACCGCCGGCAGCGCCGGGCTCTCGACATCGTCGGCGCCGAGCACCACGCTCGACTCGCAAGCGTACGCCGCAGCCGGATATACGCGCATCAGCGACGTCCTGATGAACGATATTTCGACTACGCTCGTGCATCCGCTCGGCGGCAGCACGGTCTTGCCGACGTCGGTCGCGCTGCGCGGACCCGACCCGACCGAAACGCTCGTCGATATCGACGGCCACCAGGTCAATAACGGGAACACGGGCGACTTCGACCTCTCGCTGCTCGACCCGGCCGATTACGGCAGCATCGAACTCGTGAAAGGCATCTCTCCTTCGTCGCTGGTCGGACCCGACACGATCGACGGCGCGATTAACATTCGCACCCTCGAACCGACGACCAACCCGCACGGCTTAGCGCGCTTCTCCTTCGGTACGTTCAACACGTTCGGCGAGACCGTAAACTCGACGGGCACGGTCGACCGTCTCGGTTACGCCGTCTCGCTTCACCGAACGACGTCGAGCGGGGAAGTGAATCAGACCGTGTTCGATACGAACGCCATGGCGCCCGTGCAAGTGGGCAGCAGCCTCGACGGCTCGACGGCGCTCGGTAAATTGCGGTACGCGTTCGGCCGCGGCGGCGACGGCTACGCCGAGTTTTCCTTTCACGATCAGAGCCAGCAGCGCGATCTCTCGGCAGCGCTGAGCTCGTACGCGGCGCCCGCGGGCGAGGACACCGGCGACGACGCGCTCGTGCGTCGCAAACTCGATACGGACGGCGGTGCGCCCGCGACGACGCTGCCGCAGCTCGACGCCTTCGAAGGCACGACGCTCGCCGCACACAACGCCGGCTACGGCCTCGACCTGCGGGTGCCGCTCGGCGCTCCCGATGCGAGCGGCGTCGCCGGCACGAGCGTGCTCTTCCGGCATTACACGTCGTTCGTCTCACAATCGGTCGACGGGCCGGGGGCCGACTCGAATCCCTATCTCTACAACGACCGCGACCGCATCGACGACGAGACGCTGCAACTCGAACACGCTTTCGCGCACGCCTCACTGACGCTGCAGTACGAACAGCGTCAAGAAGGCTTGACGACCGATTTCGCGACCGGCGTCGTTAACGACGAAGCGGTCGCGCGCCGCGCGCCGCTCGCCGAACGTTTCGCGTTGGATGACGGCGCTGCGACGGTGCCGGCCCTCGACGTCATCGGGCTCGCGCAGACGCAGCGCTCGGCGGTCCTGCGTTACACGTACGATCCGCTCGCGAACCTGCACTTCACCGCCGCCGGTTACTATAGCGACTATTCGTCATTCGGCAGGAGCCTCGATCCGCGCTTCGGCCTCGTGTACACGCCCGATGCGCGCTCGGTCCTACGGTTCTCCGTCGGCACCACGTATCAGGCGCCGCAACTCCCCGAACTGCTCGTACCTTCGATTTTACCCAATCCGGTCGGCGGCTACGTCTCGATCGGCAATCCGAACCTCGGGCCGGATCGCGCGACCGAATACGGCCTCGGCTTCGAGCACGTCTTCGATCCCGGCCCGCGCCGCACGAGCGTATCCGCGGATTTCTATCGCGTGAATTTGCGTAACCCCGCTTCGCTCTATTTGCCGGCGCTCGATCCGAACTGCGGCCCGGTGGCGAACGGCGGCGACGGGACGGCCTGTCCGCTCAGCTTTCCCATCAACGCCGGCGACGCGATTTACGAAGGCTTCGAACTCGCGGCCCAGCGGCGCATCGCGAACTTCACGACGCTCGATGCGGGCTACGCCGTGCGCAGCGCCTACCTGACGAACGTTCCGGCGAGCATTCAGGACGGGACGCTCGTTCCCGGCGAGCAATCGCAAGGATTGCCGTTACAGAAATGGACGCTCGCCGTGCGCGGTACGCCGCCGCTCGGCTTCACCTACGGTGCCGGACTCGTGTACGAAGGGGCCTATAACGAACTCGATCAACCGCCGTTTACCGTGCTCGACGCGGCGTTGGGTTATCGCTTCCGGACCTTCGAACTCGGCGTCGCGGGGACCAACCTCACGAACGTGTACGATCGACGCTTCACGCGACAAGGCGCGGGCGTCGCCTACGCCGGGCTCACCGGCCCGTTACCGAGCGATGCGTACGCGTTGCAAGGCACCGCGGTAAACGTCATGTTGACGCGGCATTTTTAAGCCGGACCGGTTCGAGCGTCAGGGCAGAAAGCGCTCGAACCAGCCGGCGATGAGATGGAGCCGCTCGACGCGGTGGATCGGTTCGCCCGTGCGCGAGAGATCGTGATTCTCGCGCGGAAATTGCACGAGTTCGACCTGCCGGCCGAGCATCTTGAGCGCTTCGTATTCCTGCAACGTCTCGGCGAGCGGCGTGCGCGTGTCGGCATCGGAGTGCAAGAGCAGGAGCGGCGTGTGAACGTCCGCGACGTGCGCCAGCGGCGACTGCTGCCAGAGTTCGGCATGATTGGCGAGCGGCTCGCCCCACGCGTGGACCGTCCCCGCCCGGCCTTCGAAAGCGAGCGGCGCGGCGAAGTCGGCCGTGAGCGTCTCGGTAAGTAAATTCGTGGCCGGCCGTTCTGCAAGCGCCGCGCGAAAGCGATTCGTGTGCGCGATCGCCCACAGCGTCGCGTACCCGCCGTAGCTGCCGCCCGAGACGAACGTGTGCGCGGCATCGACGTCGTTCCGGCGCACGACTTCGTCCATCACCGCCATCTCGTCCGTCTGCATCGCATCGCCCCAATCGCCGAGAAGCGCTTCCTCGAAATCGTAACCGTAGCCGACGCTGCCGCGCGGGTTAGCGTAGACGATCGTGAAGCCGCGCGCGGCGAGCGTTTGAAATTCATCGAAGAAGCCGTCGCCGAATTCGGTCGCGGGGCCGCCGTGAATATCGAGGATGACCGGATAGCGTTTACCGGCGACGGCGCCGGGCGGTTTGAGCACCCAATAGGCGACGGTGCCGCCGCGACCGTTCGCGACCGCATGCGCCTCGGGTCGCGCGAGCGACAGCGCCGCGGTGAGCGCGTCGTTGAGATGCGTGAGCCGGCGCGCCGCACCCGTGTCGCGATCGAGGACGTAGACCTCGGCCAGATGCGTCGCGTCGCCCGCGGTGTAGGCGATCGTGCGCGTGTCGCGGCTCGCCGAACAGTCTTGGATCTCGCCGGCGCCGCCCGCTAGCTGCGTCCGGCTGCCGCTTTGCAGATCGAACGCATCGATCTCGCTCGCTCCCGGGACGCTGACGAC